>CANJKA010000105.1 GCA_947474675.1 Flavobacteriales bacterium | reverse complement strand
TGAATGACTGCTTCGAAACATCATCTAAGATACTGATTTTCAAGGTCTTAAACAAGTGTTTTAACAATTAATTTACTGATAATCAATTGTTTATATTTTTTGTCATGTAGTTAGTTAATAGAATTAAAAGAATTGATGCTTTGTTCATGGTAGTTAGAGTGTTGTCTAAAATAGTTATTAATTTTACTTTACCAAAAGTATGACATTTTTTTCAATAAAAATATATTATCATATTCTTTTAATATTCATTATCATGATCTTATGATTTTCATACGACAATGCAAAGTTTGGTAGAGTTCAAAACTTTATTCGATTATTAATTACTGTTGTAATGTCTTCATTGTAAACAAATAGATTTATTTCATACTCAATTTTTCCATTTATTAAAAAGGTTGTACCTTTGCTGCAAATTACATCGCTTAATAACAGGCGAAAACAAATTAGATTTAAAATTAGATATGAAAAGAGTTGTTGAATTTAGAAAATTGTTAGGGACAGAAAGAGCTACTACATTAAGCGAAATGAAGTCTATCTACCGTAACTTTATGAAGGAATTTCACCCTGATAAATTTGTGAATGATGATGAAGGTCAAAAGGCTGCAGAAGCAAAAAGTAAACAAATTATTGAAGCATACCATTTCTTGGTAAGTATATCTCCTGAGACTGCTAAAAATAATCTTGCTGCTTATACTGAAAGTATTTCAAACAATATCATTACTGACTTCCAATTCAAAGGTCAATTGTTACGTTTAGATTTTTCTGATGGAAACAGTTACGAATACTTTGGTGTTTCTAAAGATGTTTACACAAAATTATGTCAATCAGATTCAACAGCTCGTTTTGCTAGAAGAAAAATTTGTATGGTTTTTACATACCGTCAAGTTACTCAACAACCAGTAGTTGCTTAATTTAAAAGTAGGGTTAGTTTAAACACAGAGTTAAAGAAGTTTTGCTCAGAGTGTCACAGAGTTTATTTAACCACAGAGTACACAGAGTTTAAATCACAGAGTAGCTCAGAGTTTTTTGGGTTATGTGTGGAAAATATAATATAATAAAAAAGCGGTTTCAAATCTAGTTTGAAACCGCTGTTTTATTATAAAGAACTCTGTGAAACTCTTATTTTGAACTTGGTGAACTCTGTGGTTAAATCACACAGTCACCTAATTATTAATAGCCTTAATCCCTGGTAATTCAATTCCTTCCAAGTATTCAAGCATTGCTCCTCCACCTGTTGAAACATAACTAACTTTGTCAGCTAGGTTGAATAAATTGATAGCAGCTACAGAATCTCCGCCTCCAATTAAAGAGAAAGCTCCTTTTGAAGTTGCTGTTACAATTGCATCAGCAACATCTTTCGTCCCTTGTTGGAAACTACTCATTTCGAAAACTCCCATGGGTCCATTCCATAAAATCAATTTAGAATTTTCAATAATATTAGCACACGCTTTTGCAGTTTCTGGTCCAACGTCTAATCCCATCCATCCAGCTGGAATTTTATCAATTGCAACTGTTTGTTTTTTAGAATCGTTTGAGAATTTATCTGTAATTACAGTATCCGTTGGAATGTATAAATTAACACCGTTCTTTTTTGCTTTTGCAATAATGTCACGAGCCATTTCTAAGTAATCGTCTTCTACTAATGAATTCCCAACTTCACCACCAACTGCTTTTACAAACGTATACGCCATTCCACCACCAACGATTAGATTGTCAACTTTATCTAAAAGACGTTCGATGATTACAATTTTAGATGAAACTTTTGCTCCACCAACAATAGCTGTTAAGGGTTTTTCGGTACTATTTAATACTTTATCGACGCTTTTAATTTCAGCTTCTAATAAGAAACCAAACATTTTATCTTTCGGAAAAAATTTAGCGATAACTGCTGTACTTGCATGTTCACGGTGCGCTGTTCCAAATGCATCGTTTACATAAACATCTCCATGTTTTGCTAATTGCTCAGCAAAACTTTCAGATCCTGATGTTTCGTGTTTGTAATAACGTAAATTTTCCAACAACAAAACTTCTCCAGCAGGTAAATTTGCACTCATTTCAAATGCTTTTTCACCAATACAATCATCCGCAAAACCAACAGGCATTCCTAATAATTCTGATACTTTCCCAACAATATGTCTCAATGAAAATTTATCATCATCTGCATCCTTTGGTCTTCCTAAATGCGACATTAATACAACGCTTCCTCCGTTTTTTAAAATGTGTTGGATCGTTGGAACCGCAGCTCTAATTCGTGTGTCATCAGTTACTTCAAGTGTTTCTTTATCTAAAGGAACATTAAAATCTACGCGAATAATCGCTCTTTTACCTGTAAAATCGTATGTGTGGATATCAGCCATTTTTTAGAATTTGTTTTGGGCAAAGATAATGACTTATTCAAAATAATTTAATGTTAATGTAATAAGTTTGTCAATCTATTTTGTTTATTCCACTATACACAAAACTGCTAAAATTGTTTACTCTGGTAAACAATTTATGATTTAAATAAAATTTAAATCCTTCAAAACTTCGAATATATTCTCCAAAATCTCAGAGAAAATGCATTTAAACTCATTAAAATAGCGTGTTTAATTTAAACACAGAGACTATAAAAGACGTTTATTTCATGAAGTTTTTGTTTACATTCTTGAAAAACTTCGCGATACTCAGTGTATATACTTTGTGTAAATCTGTGGTTAAAAAATCAAAATGCGTTTACCCTGAAAATCTACTATATATGTTGCTTATAATGCAAAATCTTTCCGTACCTTGTAACTCCAAAAAATTCAAAAAACATGTTAAACTTCGAATTCAAAAATCCAACGAAAATTATCTTTGGTAAAGAAACAATCGCCAAAATCTCTTCAGAAATTCCTAAAGACGCTAAAGTACTAATGTTATACGGCGGAGGCAGTATTAAATCAAATGGGATTTACGAGCAAGTTAAAAATGCACTCGTTAATTTTGAAGTAATTGAATTTGGAGGAATTCCTGCTAATCCTGAATATGCAGTCTTGATAAAAGCATTGGAAATAATTAAATCTGAAAAAATTACCTACTTATTAGCTGTTGGTGGTGGCTCTGTCATTGATGGTACGAAATTTTTATCTTCTGCCGCTCTTTATGAAGGAGAAAATCCGTGGGACATTGTTTCAAAATTTATCCGCACTGAAATAGGAATGCCATTTGGTTGTGTTTTAACAATGCCAGCAACTGGTTCTGAAATGAATTCTGGAGCAGTAATAACAAGAGCAGAAACGCAAGAAAAATATGGAATGGGTGGACCAGGATTATTTCCTCAATTTTCGATTTTAGATCCTCAAGTTATTCAATCTATTCCTCCACATCAAATTGCCAATGGAATCATGGATGCTTTTTCTCATGTGCTAGAACAATACATGACTTTTCCAACACAAGCTTTTCTTCAAGATCGTTTTTGTGAAAGCATCATGCAAACATTAATTCAAGTTGCGCCGACGGTTATTGAGAATCCATTTAATCATGAAGCTGCTTCCAATTATATGTGGAGTTGTACAATGGCTTTAAATGGATTGATACAAAAAGGTGTTCCAACTGATTGGGCGATTCATGCAATCGGTCATGAATTAACTGCTCTTTTTGGAATTGATCACGCACGTACTTTAGCGATTATCGCTCCAAGTCATTACCGGTATAATTTTGAAGCTAAAAAGAAAAAGTTGGCGCAATTTGCTGAACGAGTTTTTGGAATTCAAGAAGGAACAACTGAAGAAAAAGCAAATGCAGGAATTATAAAAATGGAGGAATTCATTCATTCTTTAAATATCAAAACTCGCCTTTCAGAATACACTCCAAATTTTGAAGGAACCGCTGAAAAAATTTCAGATAGGTTTATAAAAAGAAATTGGTTAACTTTAGGAGAACATAAAAATTTAGCTCCTTCTGATGTAGAAAAAATCGTGAAAATGAGCTACTAAAAATGAAGTTAAAAATGGTTCTGTTTTAGGAATGAAAAGAGACTTAAAAAAAGAGAATATAACTAAAAAATAAATGTCAGATTCACGTCAAATATTTACGCTAAAACAAGTAGCACTTTCTATCAAAAAAACGATAGAAGATCGCTACCATCAAACGTATTGGGTGAAGGCTGAAATGCACAAGTTAAATTTGTATCCTAGCGGTCATTGTTTTCCTGAATTATTACAAAAGGAAGACGGTAAAATTTTGGCACAAATGACGGCTTCAATTTGGAATCATAATTACCAACGAATCAATAAAAAGTTTGTCGAAGTAGTGAAGGAACCACTTCGGGAAGACTCCACACTTTTGATGCAAGTGAAAATTGTTTTTCATGAAACATTTGGATTAAGTCTTCAAATTTTAGACATCGATCCGAACTATGCTTTAGGAGAACTTCAACGTGAAAGACAAGAAACTTTGTTGCGTTTACAGAAAGAAAAAATACTTAATTTAAATCAATCTTTGCCATTTCCTTTGTTACCAAAACGCATCGCAATAATTTCTGCAGATACCAGTAAAGGGCTTTCAGATTTTAGAAAAGTGATCGATACAAATCAATGGAATTATACCTTTTTTACAGTACTTTTTCAAGCCTATTTACAGGGTGATGTTGCGGTCAAATCTATACAAGATCAACTCAAAAAAATAGAAAAAGTGAAACATCATTTTGATGTTGTTTTGATCGTTCGAGGGGGTGGTGGTGAAGTCGGATTATCGTGCTATAATAACTTCGAATTGTGTAAGTCAATTGCTACTTTTCCGCTTCCTATTTTGACAGGAATTGGTCACTCAACAAATTTAACGGTTGCCGAAATGGTTGCCTATAGAAACGCAATTACTCCTACAGAATTAGGTGACTTTTTAATCCAAGCTTTCCATGAATTTGCTGTTCCTGTAAAAGATGCAACGAGGACAATTCGAACCTATGCTAAAAACATTTTAGAACTCTCCAATAATGGATTAAATTCTGAAGTGAAGCTTTTCAAAAACGTAACATCTCAACGTTTAAATGAAACCAAAAACCGATTGATAAATGCCAGTACTTCAGTGAAATCAAACGTGAAATTTGCATTGCATAAAGAACATGAAAGCATTAATAATTCGCAAAAATCAATTAAAAAACTCTATAAAGATATGATTTATGGAGAAACGAACCGAATTAATTCTATAATAGATTCAATCGGGAAGGGATCAAATTTTGAAATTAAAAACCAAAAAAATAGCTTGGAAAGGGTGGTGGAAATTTTACCAAAAACAATTCACAATGCGATTGAGAAACAAAAAAATTCTCTTCAACAAGTAGAACAATCAATCAAATTAATGGATCCAATTCAGGTGTTAAAAAGAGGATATTCTATTTCATTCATTGATGGAAAAAGCATAAATAAAAACACAAAAATTGAAAAAGGAACCGTCATTTTGACGAAGACTTTTTACAACGAAATTGAAAGTGAAGTAACAAAATTAGACAATAGATTTTTAGACATTAGACGATAGATTATTTTAAGAAATTTCATTTCTTTTTATCATAATATATAGTCTAATTTCTACTGTCTAAATATCTAATTTCTCAAAAAATAAAAGGTATGAAAACAGAAATAAATTACACAGAAGCGTTCGAAGAATTACAACAAATTGTAAGCGAAATTGAAGAGGGTGAAATCTCGGTTGATGAACTTTCAATTAAAGTAAAAAGAGCTTCGGAATTAATCAAAGTTTGTAAAAATAAATTGACATCAACAGAAGAAGATGTGAATCAAATTTTAAAAGAATTGGAGGAAAATTGAAGATAGATTCAAGACTTAAAGATTCAAGATTTTAAGACTTGAAAAAAATGTTTATTCTTGTTTTTTAATTTTTAAAAAGGATATTTATTAAATTTAAAAATGACGAATATTTAGGATTCTTAAATTAATTTTTTGGAAATCTAAAGAAACTTAATCTTAAAATAAATTCCTCTTTTTCATAAATTCCCTTTTGATTTTCAATTTATAAAAACCTTGAAATGTAAATTCAAAAACGACTGTTTTTTTCTAATTTATAGGTTTTTTTGCACCTCTTTTTTTATGAAATTTATCTATGCTTTTAATATTAAATGAGGATGAAAAAAGCAGTTGTTTTTCAAGATTTTTTCAATCAAAAACATCCATTTTTTTCGACAAAACTATTTAGTTTAAAATACTTAAAAAATAATTAGTTCTATTGTTTATTTTTTACCGTTAAAACACACTCATTTTTTAGAGTCTTTTTTAGACGAAAATCTAAACCGTTTTTATGCGTTTAATAGTTTTAAATTTTACTAAAAAATGACTTTCTGTTTATCTAAATTTTATTTTTTATTAGAATCCATTTCTTCTAATTCTCCTTTCGTATCTTTACCAAAAAACAAGAATCTTTTTCAAAATGTTTCAAAAATACAAGTATCATATTCTCTTACATTTCATTATTTTGCTGTATGGATTTACAGGAATTTTAGGGAAATTAATACACCAAGATTTCATAACAATTGTTTGGTATCGACTTTTATTTGCATTAATCGGATTGGGAATTGTTTTGCTTTATTTAAAAAAATCAATTCAAGTTTCTTCTTCTAAAGAGCTTTTTTCACTCTTTGGGATAGGAATTATTGTAGCTCTTCATTGGATTACTTTTTACAAATCAATTCAACTTTCAACAGCCTCGTTAGGAATTTTATGTTTGTCAACAACGACTCTTCATGTTTCTTGGTTAGAGCCTTTAATCATGAAACGTAAATTCTCATGGATTGAATTTTGTCTAGGCTTATTTGTAATTGCTGGAATCTATTTTGTGTCGAGTGATTTTAAGTCGACGGATTATGAAGCATTGGCGTATGGATTAAGTTCTGCTTTTTTGGCCGCACTTTTTTCTTCTTTAAATGGGGCTGTTGTACAAAAAGTTCCGTCTACAACAATGACATTTTATGAAATATTGATGAGTTTAATTTTCGTGACTTTCCTATTAATTGTACAAGGTGAATTTAATATGAGTTTATTTCAAATGTCAATGAGTGATTTCTTATGGTTATTATTTCTTGGCCTTGGTTGTACTTCTTTTGCGTTCTTGGTTACAATTGATTTAATAAAACGTTTAGGAAATTTTACCGTTTCATTGAGTATAAATATGGAGCCTGTTTATACTATTCTCTTGGCGATATTTATTTTACACGAAAACAAATTACTAGGTTCTCAATTTTACGTTGGGTCAATAATGATTGTATTGGTCGTTATTGCTAATCCAGTTATTAAATATTTCTTGCAAAAGAAGATGTAATACCAAGTGAACATATATTTTGGTATAAATTAAAATTGTCATCCTAAGTTAAAATTTTGTTTCCCTAAATCAAAACTAAGATTCCCTAAATGGCAGTTTTTTATGAACTAAACTCGTTTTATATTTAGAAAATAAATTAACTGAATTATGAAAAAATCGATCATCCTTTTATTGACAGTTCTTAATGGACTGAACACTTTTTCTCAATATGAGCAAAACAATAAACCTAAAATAAACTCTGTTGGAGTTGGCACAATAACCGCGTTTCCTAATGCTGCCCAAATTACAATTGAATTTCAGCACATAAAGCCAACTCTTCGTGAAGCGGTAAATGAAAATCAAAAAACGACTGATCAAGTAATCAATATTGTTAAAAAATACATTGTAGATTCTTCAGAAATAAAAACAAGTTTAATCTCGACGAGTAAAGCTACAAGATGGGATCAAAAATTAAGTAAAGATATTTTTATAGGTTTTCAGTCAAATCAAAAGTTGATTTTAATTTTAATCTAACGGAATTAAACCTTTTGTTTTTTTTAATGTCCTACAGAAAATAAAATTAAAACTATGAAAAAAATACTACTTTACCCATTACTACTTTCTGCTTTGTCATCAATTGGTCAAGAACCTATCGTAACGACCTGTTGGATACAAAACACAACCGATCTTGGTTTTGCAGGAGAATTAACAAATGTTCAAGCTGTAAATTATTCTGACAATTATGTCTATATCCTAACCGAAGATATGCCTTCTTGGATTCCTTCAGGTTACGATTGGCCGAGTAATCCCTGGTTTCCAACTGCGATGGGTTATCAATTTAAAATCACTAAAAACCCAATTCCAAATGTTGGTCCAGTTACAAATACGGGGAATGGACATATCGGAATTTGGAAAAATGGGTGTTCAATTTATAATCCAAAGGATGCTAAAAGTTTTCAAACTGAATTAACTTGGTATCAAAACGCTTGGTTCTGGGAACATTTATTAGGAGAAACATTTGATCCATGTCTTGGCCATCCAAATGGTTCTGGTGAATACCATACACATGTTAGTCCAGCATGTTTGTATGATATAACAGATAGTACGCATGCATCACCTTTGATCGGATATGCATTTGATGGCTATCCAATTTATGGTGCTTATAGTTATTCAAATCCATTGGATACAACTTCTTCATTAATCCGTATGAAAAGTGGTTACCGTCTTAGAAATATTACAGATCGATCTGTTTTACCAAACGGAACTGTTCTTGACCCTTCTCTTTATGGCCCCGCTATTGACCCAACTGCTACTGCTTTAGATCCTGGAGATCAGTCTCCAGTCGGTGCTCCACTTGGTGCATATATGGAAGATTATGAATACATTTTAGGACTTGGTGATCTTGATGAGCATAATGGAAGATTTTGTAAAACGAGAGAATATCCGAATGGAACCTATGCCTATTTTACGACTATTGTTTGGGTCAATGATATTTATGGGTATAATTTAAAACCTGTTTTTCCATTTGTCTTGGGTACTTCATATTATGGTGACGTTAATGGATCTGATGGAAATACAGGACCAAATTCTGGATTTGTTGTAATCTCAGAACCTGTTACTCCCTATATTCCACCTTTAATTGATAACAGTGGAATTGGTGAAAACGAAGAAAACATTTTTATGGATATTTTTCCAAATCCAACGGCTGGACAATTAAATTTTAAATTAAACGGAGCAGATTTCCAAAAAGAATATCCAGGAACAATTTACAATCATAAAGGTCAAATAGTGGATGAAGGAATTGTCTTAGCAGGAAAAACATATTCGTATGACGCCAGTAAATTATCAAACGGCTCTTATTTTTTTAAAATTGTGACTGATAAACAAACTTATACTTTCAAATTTAATGTTGCTAAATAATACACGAAAAATATATTAATATCGTCTAACAAATAAAAACTTTATGAATAAATTACTAATTATCCCGTTTTGGTTTTTAATACAGTGGTCTTTTGGACAATCAACAGTTGGGCTAATTGATTACCAAAGCGGAAATTCCGAAGGATACGTATTATTTTCTCCGACAACTTCTACTACAACTTATCTAATTGATAAATGTGGAAATAAAGTACACGAATGGAATAGTACCTATAAACCTGCATTGGCGTCCTATTTATTAGAAGACGGTTCCTTATTAAGAACTGGTCAACTAGATAACCTGAACTTTGATGAAGGAGGAAGTGGAGGTATCATTGAAAAATTTGATTGGGATGGAAATTTAACTTGGTCTTATTCAATTTCAGATAATTTTCAATGCCAGCACCACGATGTGAAATTTTTACCGAATGGTAATGTTTTAGCAATTGTTTGGGAAAGATATACTTCAGCAGAATTAATTGCAGAAGGAAAAAATACAACCTATGCAAACAGTTTTATACTAAGTGAAAAGATTGTCGAACTTCAACCTTCAGGAACAAATGGTGCAACTTTAGTATGGGAATGGAAAGTTTGGGATCATTTAATTCAAGATTTTGATAATACAAAACCAAATTATGGAGTTGTAGCGAATAGCCCAGGATTAATCAATTTGAATTATTTCCCAGGAATGTCAACAAATACTGATTGGATTCATTTAAATTCAATCGATTACAATCCAACTCTTGATCAAATACTGGTAAGTTCTCATACCTTTTGTGAAGTTTGGATTTTAGATCATAGTACAACAACTGCTCAAGCTGCAACAAATCTTGGAGGTAATTCAGGAACAGGTGGCAATATTATGTATCGTTGGGGAAATCCACAAGCTTATGGTAGAGGAAATCCATCTGTGAAAAAACTCTATGGTCAACACCATGCGACTTGGATTCCAACTGGATTTCCAAATGCTGGAAAAATTTTAGTCTTTAATAACGGGTTAAATAGAACGGCAGGAGTTTATTCTTCAATTGATATGATTGAAACTCCAGCAATGGTTAACAATCTTTATCCGATTGTTGGTACAACTGCTTTTGCACCGACAAGTTTATTTTGGACCTATACAGATCCAGTTCCAACCGATTTTTATTCGAGTAATATTTCAGGTGTTTATCCATTAGAAAATGGGTCTTTTATGATCACAAATGGAACAGCAGGAATCTTTTTTGAAATCACGTCAATTAATGAAAAAGTATGGGAATATATTTCACCTATTAATAGCACAGGAATCTTAACTCAAGGAAATGTTCCATCTGGAAATTTAGTATTCAGGTGTAATTATTATCCGTCGACCTATTCAGCATTTATAGGAAGAACGATAACTGATTTAGGGGAAATTGAACTCAATCCAACTTCTCCTTCTATTTGTGAAATATATGCAGGAGTCAAAACAATTGAAAAAGAAGAAAATATACTAGCTGTATTTCCAAATCCTTCAAACGACATTATTTCCGTTACAATTAATAAGGACGAAATAAATAAAATTGAAGTGATTAGTTCACAAGGTATCGTTGTTCTTTCAACGAATGAATCTACTTTTTCTGTTACAGGATTGAAAACTGGTATTTACTTTTTAAAAGTGTATTCATCGAATGAAAATATTCTATTGAAAAAGATAATAAAAAATTAAGGAGAACATGAATTTATTAGAGAAATCGTCTAAAAAAATGAGCTAAAGAAAATTTATGCTTATTTTTAGATTTAGTTGAAATAGCCAAATAATTAGAATGAGAAAATTAAATATATATAAAAAAGGAATGATAGTAATTTTTGCTATCCTTCCTTTATTTATTTTTTCTCAAAAGTCAAAAAAATCTCCTGAAGGAATAAGACTTAATTTTCATCATTTTGTTGGAGAAGATTCGTTGGTGTTAGATGATTCTGTGTATTATAATTCGTTGAATCAGCCTTTTACGATTACAAAATTTAATTATTACATTGGTCAAATTCATTTGGTGAAAACGGATGGAAAAAAAGTTGTCATCAATACCTATTTCCTGATTTCAGAAGACGAAGAAAAAGCAAGTTCTAAAAATATAGAGCTGGAAAAAATTCCCTCAGGTGAATATTCTTCTATTGAATTTATTCTTGGAGTAGATAGTGTACACAATTGTAGCGGTGCTCAATCAGGAGCTTTAGATCCAATTAACGCCATGTTTTGGACTTGGAACACAGGTTATATTTTCATGAAACTTGAAGGGAAATCTACTTCTTCTAGTGCAGTAGGAAACAATTTAGAATACCATATTGGAGGATATAAAGAACCGTCTAATTGTATTCGAAATATTACATTGAAATTTGACAAACTACTAATCATTGAGAAAAATACCTTAACTGAAATCAATATAAAGGCTGATGTTTTAGAAATATTAAAAACACCAACAAAGATTGATTTTTCAACAATTCCGACTGTCAATACCTTATTAAATGCGACAATAATTGCAGATAATTATGCTGATATTTTTCAATTAATCAATAGTAAGACAGTTAAATAAAATGGGTAAAATAAATTAACTAATAATTAAGCCTGAAAGGGTGTAATATAAGTTTGAAAGAATTACTTATGAAAAAATTTAGTTGAATTCAATGCTTTTTTAAAAATAGGAAGATGAGAAAAATGTACGATATATTTGGAATTAATATAGGCTTGGATATCACGCCCTTTCGGCTTTTAGTTGTGTGAATCTTGCTCATTCATAGGGCTTTGCTCAATGTTTACATATTACACCCTTTTAAGGCTTTGTATTATAGTTACTTCATTAAATTTAATTTAAATATCTTTACTTTATCTCCTCAAAATAAATCCAATAGAAATAGAATGAAAAATAAATCAAACTTTTTATTTATCTTATTAATCATTTGCTCCGTCTTTTTAAGCTTTGTAAATGATGATAATCCTTATTTTTCTATTTCCAAAAAAGATATAAAATTTGTAAATCCAAAAGGTTTTCCCGAGCCTTTATATTCATTCAAAAATAACAAACTAACACCTGATGGATTTTTATTAGGAAGAGAATTATTTTACGACGAAATTCTTTCAAAAGATAATACAGTTAGTTGCGGAAGTTGTCATCAACGATTTGCCGCTTTTTCTCATATTGATCATACATTAAGTCATGGAATTTATGGAAGAATTGGCAACAGAAATATCCCATCCTTGCAAAATTTAATTTGGAACAATTCGTTTATGTGGGATGGTGGAATTACAAATTTAGAAATTCAACCACTTGGTCCAATTAGTAATCATTTAGAAATGGATGAAACCATTGAAGGTATTATTTTGAAATTAAATAAGAGTCCCAACTACAAGCCTCTTTTCGTAAAAACATTTGGAGATACAATTATCAATTCTGAAAGAGTATTAAAAGCGTTGACTCAATTTGTTGGTTTAATGATTTCCAATAAATCGAAATACGATAAATACATTGCTGGAAAAGAAAAATTTACACCTGAAGAAGAACACGGTTTACAATTGTTTCGAGCAAAATGTGCCAGTTGTCACACTGAACCACTGTTCACAAATAATTCATTTAAAAACAATGGTTTGATTCCTGATTCCACTTTAAAAGACATTGGTAGAGAAAAAGTGACCTCTAATTCAGCGGATAAATATTTGTACAAAGTTCCTACTTTAAGAAACATCGAAATGACGTATCCATATATGCATGATGGAAGATTCAGAAAACTGAAAGATATATTAAATTTCTATGGATCTAATGAAAATCATACTTCTCTTACAGATCCTTTGGTAAACAAAATAGGACCATTAGATTTTACTGAGAAAAAAGACATCATCCTTTTCTTACTTACTTTAACAGACAAAGAATTTCTTTTTGATAGACGGTTTGCAGATCCAAATGTGAAATAATATAAAAATATCAAAAAATTATTTACTTATTTCAAATATATTTAACAGGTTTAAAAAGCTTAAAATCAATAAGTTAAATCTTTTTTTGCTGAAAATTTAAAATAATTTCATTTTTTAACAAACTAACAGCCAACCTTTTAAAGTTTAATCCGTCTTTGTAAATAGAAAGAACAATAACTCATCCGATTGAACTTTTGATTTTTAGTTTACTTGCAGAAATTCCTGAAAAGAGTTCAACCTCTTAAAAAACAAATTTTTGGTTTAGTTTGTTTAGAGCTCTTTTCAGGTTATTTTTTTAAAATCAAATTTTAATTCTTATTTCGTTCATTTTTCATTTATAAAAAAGACTTCCGATTTTGCTTCGGTTATCATTTTCTCACTTTTCCTTGATGAAAAGTAAGCAAAAATCAAGGTTCTTTCCAAGGAATTTTTCATTTCATTCTATTACATGAAATCGCACGTAAATACTTTCCTTCACGCTTTTTTTCGCTGAAAAAGCGAAACGCGATTACGGAAAAATTTACAGCTAATTCTTTGGAAAGACCAATTTATTACAAACTTCGCAATCAATTCAGCTTCGATTAATATATTTTAATAGCTATAAGTTTTGGAATTATTCCTCTATTTTTAACAATAGGAACAAAACGAATACAAGTTCTTATAGTCATGCTCAAAATCTTCCTCAGTATCGTACATTTTTTCTAATATTTTTTGTAGAATTTCAGGAAATAAATCGACTACTTCTTCTAATGAAAGATCACCAGTATTCAATTTGAAAACTCCGTTGTTAATATTGATAAATGAAATAATACTTGCTTCTCTTGGCATTTCATTGAAATTTACCTTGAATAAATAACAATACATGATTAATTGAAGAACGTGCTTTTTGCTTAAACAATTTTTCACTAAGACATCTAAATCAACTTTTTTATTGGTTTCTGTATCTGCTTCAATAACTTTCCCCGATTTATAATCGATAATTCGGCACTTCCCTCCTATTGAATCGATTCGATCGACAAACCCTTTTAGGTTGACTTTCTTTTTATCTCCAAAAATATCCAATTCCAATTCAGCCCTTAATTCTCTTTCTAAACTTTCGATGAAAACTGGTTCGGTTTGTTCTGTAAGGAATTCTTTTTCTTTTTTCAAAAAACGCTCAGTTAACTCTAAAGCCATTTTGTAGCTTAATAAATTTTTACCTTTTGAAAACGCTTCTTTATCGTCGTTAAAATGCTTGGAAAACTCTTTATTTATTTCGTATTCGTAATGTTTTAACATGTGATCTATGTCAAAAGAAGTGATCGCTGGAGGAGCTGGATGTACTTTTTCTCCATCTTTATTGAATCGTGCAAAAGGAGTGTACATTGTTTCCAATGCATTGTGAATGAATGTTCCGAAAGTATTGTTTTCTACTTCTTCTTCCACCTTTTCTTCTTCCCCAAATTCCATTACATATTGATAATAGAAATCAAGTGGACAAGCAGCATATTTCTTCAACATGGAAGCTGAAGTTGATTTGGCAAAAATATCATCCATCCGCGCTAAAATTTCAGGCGTTTTTGAAATTGATTGTGTGCTTATTTTTTTGTCTAACTGTGGAATCGTATAGAATCTTTTGGTCAGTTTAATATCCGTATTTAAACGGCTTAATTCTAATTCCAATTGTAACAAATAACGACTCGCTTCATTGCTTCCTACTTTTTCTTGAGCACTTGTATACGTCACATGCATTTTTGTGCACGAATGTAATAACCGGTAAAAATGGTGAGCGAAAAGTCCTTGTTTTTCTCTTGGTGTTGGAAGTCCAAAATAGCTTCTTAAGTCCATCGGAACCATCGTTTGAATTGGATTTGTTGGCGGCATTGAACCTTCATTCATACCCAAACAAATGATTCTATCAAAATCCAACAGTCGAGTTTCTAACAATCCCATAAT
>CANJKA010000104.1 GCA_947474675.1 Flavobacteriales bacterium | reverse complement strand
GCATCTAGATTGTCAATTGCTGTTGTGTTTGCTGTTCCAGTTCCAGCATATTGACCGTTAGAACCATCTAAATCATTCATCCAAACGGCAGCATCCAATCCTGAAGTTGTCATGTTTCCTAAAGTTCCCCCAGAAAAATTCTGAGAATAAATGATGTCACCACCTGCTTTTGTTGAAGCTGTAAACGTTGTTTTAGTTACCTTCTCAGTATTAATTGAAGGTTTACCATACTTTCCTTCATTCATGAAAGTTTGATTTACTTGACCAAAAGCAAGAGAACCAAAAACAATCGAAGATACAATTAAGTATACTTTTTTCATATTTTCTAATTTATTAAGTTTTATCTTAACAAATGTAGGAGATATGAAAACGAGGTTTAGGTATTGTACTACCTAAAAATATTCAAAAATTACCAATAAAAAATGTGAGAATATTTTAAAAACTATATCGAATACCCAAATTTAACCTAAACTGTCTATACATTTCAACGACGTCTTCATAGCTACCCATTTTATCAGTATGTAGTAAAGCATTCGAAATAAAACTAGCTTCTACTTGAAAAATAAACTTAAATTGTTTATAAAAAGTATATTCAATACCTGAACTAAGATAGGTAGTTAAAAAAACTCGATTTGTATT
The DNA here is from genome assembly GCA_947474675.1 of Flavobacteriales bacterium. Classification (GTDB taxonomy): domain Bacteria; phylum Bacteroidota; class Bacteroidia; order Flavobacteriales_D; family Crocinitomicaceae; genus CAIUKX01. Next base: position 14,449 of record CANJKA010000104.1, on the reverse strand, counting down.
CGAAGTAATTGTTGTATTATGCCAATTATTAGGGTCAATTCCAATAAAAAGTCTTTGAATGTTTAATTCTTTTTTTATTCTGTAACTTGGATATAAACCAAAATTAAAACTAAAATGGAGTTTTCTTAGGGAATTTTTTATGATGTTTATTTTTACAGGAAAGTCAATAAACGTATTATTTAAATCTTTTTTAAAATAAAAATAATAATTCGCTCCTTGTGAACCAACAAGATATGATTGATCACCCCAACCTGTTGTATAATTATTTTGTTTTGTAAATAGTATTCCAAACTCTATTCTACATTTTAAATTTAATCTTTTTGTGAAATTCACTCCAAAATTAGATATAGTATTACTTTCAGAATTAAAATAACTTCCAGTAATAAGTTCTGATTCTTTAAATACATCTGGAAAATATGTGTAGGACAATCCAATCTGATACTTATTACTATCCACATTCGAAATCTGGGATACTCCAATTAAATCAACCCAACAAAATATCACAAAAAGAAAAGACTTCATACTTTAAAATTTAAAACACATACAATATTAAAAATAATTAGTTCTAATTAAAAAACACATTTAACTTAGAACATAAATCTATAACGCACAAAAAAGGGTTTTGGTTGGAACCAAAACCCTTTAAAAAAGTTATAAATTCAAAAATTAATTTTTGATCAATTTTTTAGTTACTTGAGTTCCATCAGTAATGATAGTTACATAGTAAACACCATTTGTGAATGAAGCAGCATCAAAAGAAACTTTATGGTTTCCAGAAACTTGAGATCCTTGGTTAGAAGTATAAACAACTTTACCAGTTACATCAACAACTTTAATAGATACTGTAGATTCATTCGCTAATGTATAGTTTACATTAGTTTGTCCATTTGTTGGATTTGGATAAATATTTCCAATTGCTAAACCATTATTTTCTAAATTGTTTACAGATAATAATGCTGGATTAAAGTTCATTCTTGTGTGAATTTGCGTTCCATTTGTAAACCAAGAAATAGCATTAGAAGCTCCAAAAGGTCCATGAACTGAAGAAGAATTGTCATCATCACTTGCATTAACTGCATAAGCTAATTTTGAAGTACCACCAGCATGGAATACTGCGATTATGTATGCTTTATCAGCCTCTAATGTAAAAGGTCCGATTGCACCTGTAGCATTATAAAAGTTGAATAAAACATCTTTTACAGCATTATTTGCAGGAATATCTGTTGATTTAAGCGTGAAAAATCTAGACTCTCCTAAATCAACAAAACTTGAAACATAATCAGCAGCAGTAAAATCTCTTTCGTATAATTTAATTTCAATTTCGTTTCCAGTAGAAGTAATTGGCAAAGAAGTTGTTCTTCCCAATGAAATTTCTAATCCATGTACTTCTAAAAGTGTAGCAGATGCAGGTATAATCATTGTACTACCAAAAGTCATTTCGTCAGCATTTGGAGCCGTTCCGTAAGACGTACCTGCACTTTCAATTGATCTTGCTGCTTGGTAATTACGTTGTCCATAATAAAAATCTGTGATTTTTAATGTTCTACTTAATGTATCATTGTCAAGGTTAACATCTGTTCCAGATATTAATAAATCACCTAAAATTTTGTAACTACCAATTGCGTAAGCACTTAAGTCGATTGTAGTAACAAAAGTAATCGTGTCAATATCAGCATTTGCAGCAATACCTAAAGTACCACCCGTTTCAGTTATGATAAGTGCATTTGTTGCAGCATTATAAACTGAAACAACGATTTGAGTATTTGCAGGAATTGCAGAATATCCTTGGTTTCTAATAACTCCTTGAACAGTTAAGATTCCAGCAAAATCTTCTGGAATATCAGTTTGCTCATAACCAGAAACAATATCAGCTAGGTATAAATTAGTCAATTTTAAATCAAAATCTGGTGCTTCAGTAATAGAAATATCATCTACCATCCAGTAGTAATGTGATGCTCCTTCCCAAGTAAAACGGAATTTAAAATTTGTTTTATTTGTAGCAGTAGCTAGGTATGAAGATAAATTAACAGACATTAATTTTGATCCGTTATCATCATTTACTCCTTGTCCTGAAATAGTAACATCAAACTCAGCCCCAATAGTTGCGAAATTATCTGTACTAACCTCAACTTTTGGGTAAAATGCATTTGAACAACAAGATCTATATCTTGAGTAAAAATTTAAAATTGCACCTGGAGTTGAAGATAAATCAACTACTGGTGAAACTAAACTTCCTGTTAAATCATTCGATGTTCCTCCTGCATTGAATAAATCACTATCAATAATCATGAATCCAGTTGTTGATGTTGGAGAAACGATTTTTTCTGTAGTAGATGAATATTCACCATTTGGTCCATCAATATCGTACAACCATTGAGCAGCATTTGTTCCTGATGTTGTCCATGTACCAGCAGAACCAGTAAATGTTTCAGTGAAAAGAACATCTCCAGCAACTTTAACCGTAGCAGGTTGAGCTTCTGATTTTGTTGTATTTGTGTTTTTCGACAAACCTTTTTGTGGTGCCATATTCGCAAATGTATGGTTGATTTGACCAAATGATCCAAAACCAACCGTAATTGCTGAAATTAATAAGTAAACTTTTTTCATAATGTAAATATAATTGTTAACTGAAATAAATACTTTCTATACAAAGATAATGGTTAAACCTTAATTTAATACTGTTGTTTTAAATATTTAACACATTAATCCTTGAGAAAAGGCAAATCTTGTCTTATTTTATCTAGTAATTCCTTTGATAAACAAACATTTTTTACTTCTTCTTTTTTTGTTATTAAACTTTGTGTATTTCCAAGAGGATCAGAAACTTGACTATCTCCGGAATAAACTAACCCTTTTCCATCTTCTCCCACTCTATTTAAGCCTATACTATAACATTGATTTTCGATCGATCGTGCAGTTAAAAGTGTTTGCCAATGAAGTTTTCTTTTCTCTGGCCAATTAGCTACATACACTACAACGTCGTAAAATGGGGAAAGGTTGGAATCTAATCCATTTCTGGAAATTTCTGGAAATCGAAGATCGTAACAAATTTGGAGTTGAATTTTCCATCCTTTGTATTCAACAATTGTTTTATTCTTTCCAGCATTAAAAATTTTGTCTTCTCCTGCCAATCCAAAACATTTTCTTTTATTGTATGTTATTACTTCTCCTGAAGGATATACAAATACACCTCTGTTATAATAATGGTTGCTTTCTTGAATAATTAAAGATGTATAAATTGCAACATTTTTAACTCTAGCTGTTAATTTAAGCCAGTTTAACCCTTCAGAATCATTCATCGTCTCGGCAAATTCAGTTGCATTCATTGAAAAGGAAGTGTGAAACATTTCAGGCAAAACAATCAAATCTGTTTCTTCTAAATTTTCTAACAAACGGTCATAATTGGAAAAATTTGCTTGTTTATTTTCCCATTTTTGATCCGCTTGAACCAATGTTACTTTTAAATCTTGCATAATTGAATGGCTGCTTTTGTTAATGTTTCTGTATCTTTAGCATAGCAAAAACGAATTAATTTATCATCCCTTCCGTCGGCATTAAAAACTGACATTGGAATTGTTGCTACTCCATATTCCAAGACGAGACGTTTCGCAAATTCAACATCACTTTCTATAGAAATAGCTGCAAAAGAAGCTACTTGAAAATAAGACCCTTCGCTGGGCAATAGTTTAAATCGACTTTCTTTCATTAAATTTTGAAATAAATCACGTTTATCTTGATAAAATGGACCTAATTCATTTACATTCACCTCATCTAAATACGTTGAAAGTGCAACTTGGGCGACACTGTTCACACAAAAAACCAAAAATTGATGTACTTTTTTAATTTCAATCATTAAGTTTTCTGGAGCAACAATGTATCCTATTTTCCAACCTGTTATATGAAATGTTTTTCCAAATGAGGATATGATAATCGTTTTATCTTTTAATTTCGGGCGTGTATTTGCTGAAATATGTTTTTCTTCAAAAGTGATGTATTCATAAACTTCATCAGACATTAAAATAACATCCGGATATTTATCTAAAATCGCTTCCAATTTCTCTAAATCTGAATTATTTAAAATTCTACCTGATGGATTGTGTGGATTATTCACAATAATCATGGCTGTATTTACAGTAAAAGCAGCTTCAATTACTTCCCAATTTGGAGTGAAATCAGGATTCAACGGAATTCTAATTGACTTTCCTCCTGCAAGAATTACTGCCGGTTCGTAACAGTCATAACTTGGATCTAAAATAATAACTTCTTGACCTTTTGAAATAAAAGCTTGAAGTGCTGTGAAAATACCTTGTGTTGCTCCAGCTGTTATTAAAAGTTCTTTATTAGGATCTAACGTTCGACCGTATGATTCAGAAACAGTTCGCCCAATTTTTTCTAAAAGTGGAGGGTATCCTGCCATTGGCATGTATTGATGAACAGAATCCGATGAAATATCTTTTAATATTGTTGTCAATTTTTCATCAACTGGGAAATTTGGAAATCCTTGAGATAAATTGATTGCTCCGTAATCAGAAGCAAGTTTTGACATAACTGTAAAAATAGTAGTTCCAACGTTTGGAAGTTTCGACATTCTAGTACTGATATTATAATTTCTAGTTATCAAAAATAAGTAATTATTTTGAGATTAACAAAACAGTTAAATAAGTTATTCGCACATTAAAATCAATAAAAAAGAGGTAAAATAGTAATACTAGTAATTATATTCAAAAGGAATGATCAAAGAAAATTCTCTATATTTGATCACTTTAAAAAAATATAACAATGAAAATTATTATTTCCTTTTCGATATTTATCATTTTGTCTTCGTGTAGTTCAAAAGATCAGAAATTTTGCGATTGTCTAAAAGCTGGTGATGAATTGAACCAATATTCGTCGAAATTATTCAACAAAGTAATTACTCCTAAGTTGCATAAAGAGATGATGGAATTAAAAGCAAAGAAAAAATCTGCTTGTAAAAATTACCAAACAATGAACGGTAAAAAAATGATGGAATTGAAAGGAGAGTGTAAATAAAATTTTATTTAATGCGATTTTTTAATAACACGATTTTTTTATTGTAGAGACACCATTAATCGGGTCTCTACAATAAAAAAATCGTGGCAATAAATCAAATCGTTTCGTCCAACGCCTCACAAAATGCGACTGCAGCTTCGGCTAATATTTCTTTTGTATGTGCTTGAGAGATAAATCCAACTTCATAACCGCTAGGACCAAGATAAATACCTCTTTCTAATAATGCCATAAATATTTTTCTGAAACCAGTCATGTTTGGGTTGATTTCGCCTGCTCTTCGTATGTGTTTACTTCCGTCGAAAGACAACCAGAAAATTGATCCAATCGTTACTAATTCGAAATTATAACCCTTTTCTTTTGCATGAGAATTGACCAAATTCACGAAATATTCAGTTCTCTCTTTTTGATCTTCGTAAAATCCTGGTTTTGCTAATTCTGTTAAAGAAGCAATACCTGCAGCCATAGCAACTGGATTTCCTGAAAGTGTTCCAGCCTGATAAACTGGTCCATCCGGAGAAATACTTGCCATAATATGATTTTTTGCACCATAGGCTCCAACAGGTAAACCACCTCCGATAATTTTACCATAGGTTACAATGTCTGGTGTAATATCGTATAATTCAGCAGCTCCCGAAAAAGCAACTCTGAATCCTGAAATTACTTCATCAAAGAAAAGTAGAATGTTATTTTCAGTACATAATTTTCTCAATTCTTTCAAGAACGTTAACTCTTGCAATAACAATCCATTATTTGCTGGAATTGGTTCAATTATCGCACACGCAATTTCATCTTTATATTGCTCAATACATTTTCTTAATGCATCAATATCATTTAATTCAACAACCAACGTTTCATTGATATAACTTTCTGGTATTCCTTCGCTTGTTGATGAAGTTCCGAAAGTAACCAAACCACTTCCAGCCTTTACAAGCATAGAATCAACATGACCGTGGTAACATCCTTCAAATTTTAAAACCTTATTTTTCTTAGTGTAACCACGCGCCAAACGAATACCTGACATAACAGCCTCTGTACCAGAACTTACAAATCGAATTTTATCAATAAAAGGATTGCGAGAAAGAATTAAATCTGCTAATTCATTTTCCATTCGTGTCGGAGCTCCGAAACTTGATCCATTTTGTAAGGTTGAAACGATTTTTTCATACACTTTCGGATGATTATGACCTAAAATAAGTGGACCCCAAGAACAACAAAAATCGATAAATTTATTATCATCTTCATCCCAAATATGGCATCCATCTCCTTTTTTCATGAACAATGGTGCACCATCCACCGATTTAAAAGCTCTAACAGGAGAATTTACTCCACCCGGAAAATATGTTTTTGCTGTTTCAAATAATGATTCAGATACGTTTCTTTTTAATACATGCTTTGTTGCCATTGTTCTTTATTTTGGAATACAAAGGTAGTATTAATACTGTTTTTTTGATGAACAATTTTTTATAAAAAGTGAATTTAATAAAACTTACTTAATGATTTTAGCATTATGAGTTAAAATATTTTTTCCTTTTTTTGTTACTGTTAGCATTGCAGGTGGAGAATCATCCAAACCAATAACAATGATTGAGCATTCATAAACATATCCAGCATTATTAAAAACAATTTTGTGATTTCCTCCAGTTCCGTCCCAGATAAATTCACCTTTAAAAATTATTAAATCAGGTTTTTCACTCATCGGTTTGGAAATCGGCCAAGAAGCATATCGATAATTAAATTCTCCTAAATCATCTATTCGTATTCTAAACTTTGGTGTTTCAAGAATGTAAACAGGCCTCTCATAAGTATTTATAGAAGAATGTATAGCATTTTTATCTGCAATAATTAATTCCTTTTTAAGTTTATTTTCTTTATTAGTTTGATAATTGATTCCAATTATTTTTCCGTCTGTGTCTACCCAAATTTCCCCATTTAACAACATTATACCTCTCCAGCCTACTTCAGACCAATCTAGTGCTGGATTTGAAGAATTAATCATCCGTATTAAAGTGTCATCAAAAATTTCGTCAAACCTTGAAATGAATTCCTTCTCATTTTTAATGGCAGAAACAGGATATTCCCGCGATAAAGGATAAACAATTAATTCCGCTATTTTTTCTTTATCGTTATTCTTGAAACATTCGATCAAATGAGAAATATTTACTTGATAATTTGTATCTAATTGTTGATAAATAGGATCCAATTCTTGACCAACTAAGAGGTTGAAATTTAAAAATAATAAGATACAAATAAGTATATTTTTCATTCAACCTTTTAAAGAATAATAATTTAACTCAAAACTGATTTTGAGTTAAATGTACTGATTTTTAAAATATAAATGAACAGAAAATCTTAAATCATAGGAGAAATTCCTTAATTTTGTTCTAATCATATAACTTAAAATTAAATACACATGAAAACCTTATTAACCCTTTTTATTCTAATCTCCACATTTTCATTAACCGCTCAAACTACTGTATCATTGACTGGAAAATGGACATTTGACTCTCCATATGAAGCTGAAAAATTAGATCAAAATCATTAGAAATGGTTAACTCACTATTTAGCGACATGGTCTTTAATTTAAAAGCTGATGGTACATATAATTTAGCAGGAATGGGTAAATCGGAAGATGGTAAATGGTCTTCCAATGAAAAAAAGAAAGAACTTGAATTAATTTCAGATAAAAAAGTAACAACCTTATTTGAAATTGTTGATTTAAAAGAGAATAAAACATTATTTCGTAAAGGTTCAATGTCTTTGGTGATGGTGAAAAATTAAAAATTAGTATACAATTAAAAATGCCCATTATTCTAAATGAATATGGGCATTTTTGATTTAGGTGATGTGGTTTAAAATCTAATTATAATTTATTGGATACATAATCTTAGTCCACATCAAGAAAAATGAATTGGTTTGTGTAACATATTTCTTCTCTTCCTTTTTTGCTGATATAACTATTTGTTTTATCAATTTTTGAAAATTTACTTCAGCTTGTAAATCATACGATAAAAAAATCTCCATTTCAAACGCATCTAGTTCAGGACTAACCATATAACCATTGACATACGATTCAATTTTTTCTAAGGTGCTAAAATCAGTTATCATTTTCTCTCTTTTTTAAGTAAACAAACTTCAATAGAGGTTCTCTCTTTTCTATTAATGTCAGAAATACAAAAAGGTAACATAAAATAAAGTTTTTTAACAGTTTAGAAACTCACTGTTTTTTAGAAAAGAAGTAGAATTATTATTTTTTACTCTTTAGATATTCAGAAATAAATTAATTTAATGAAGTAAAATTAAAGAGGCAATTACCTTAAAATCAATTGTGAATTAGGTTTTCTACTATTAAATAAGATGATCAAGTTGAGTTCAATAAATTTTACTCAAACAAAGAAGTAAATTCAAATTTATTTCCATCAAATAATCCTTTGTCACTCAATTTTAATTCTGGAATAACCAATAATGCTAAAAAGGATAATGTCATATATGGGGATTGCAACGTGCTTCCCCATTCTTTAATTAACTTGTCCATTAAAGCGTAATTTCCGGCTATAACATATCCATCTTCGGTGCTCATTAATCCTGCAACGGGTAAAGAAAGTATATATTTCATATCTCCTTTTGCAGCTGAAACACCTCCTTTTTGATCAATTAATAAATTTATAGCTGCTGCAATATCTGAATCATTTGTACCAACTGCAATAATATTGTGACTGTCATGAGCCACACTTGAAGCCAATGCCCCATGCTTTAAACCAACATTTTTCACAAAAGCAATAGCTGGTGGTGCTGAATTGTATCGGTTTACGACAACCATTTTTAATATATCTTGCTCCAAATCACTTTCTACAAGATCATCAACGATTGTTACTTCTGCTATTAATTGACGAGTAATCAATTGACCATCTTCAACAGTAATTACTTTAATTTTATTGCTTTCGGCTTTTACTTTTAATTCCTTTTCTGATATTTTAGAACAATTAAAATTGTTAACGATTTCAGCCTCAACAGATTTAATTTTCGTTACACCATTTTCAGCAACAAGTTCACCATTGATGTATGTTTCTAAAATCGTTAAATCCGTTAAATTATTCGCAACAATGAAATCTGCAGGATCGTTTACTTGTAAAAGTCCGACTTTCATTCCATAATGCAAAACAGGATTGACACATGCTGCTCTCAATACTTTCATCGGTTCAATTCCTTTTTTCAAAGCACGTTTCACCAACAAATTAATATGTCCAACCACTAAATCATTTGGATGTTTATCATCAGAACAAAGCATCATATTATCAGAATGATCGTGCATTAAATCTATCAACGCTTCGAAATTTTTTGCAGCACTTCCTTCACGGATTAAAATTTTCATGCCGTATTGCAATTTTTCTAATGCCTCTTCAGAAGTAAAACATTCATGATCTGTTGAAATTCCTGCTGCTATATAATTTTTAGCATCTTCTCCTCGAAGTCCAGGAGCATGACCATCTACAATTTTATTGTATTTATGAGCCAATGCGATTTTCTGCATTACAACCTCATCTTTAAATAAAACTCCAGGGAAATTCATCATCTCAGCCAAATAAACAATTTCTGGCATTTGCAATAATTCATCAATATCATCCACTCCTATTTCTGCACCTGCCGTTTCAAAAGTAGTAGCAGGAACACAAGATGGAGCACCGAAATAAAATTTAAATGGAACTTTTTTCCCATTTTCAATCATGTATTTAACTCCATCAATTCCCAAAACATTCCCTATTTCATGTGGATCTGAAATGGTAGCGACAGTTCCATGAGGAACAGCAAGTCGAGCAAATTCGGAAGGAATCAACATTGAACTTTCAACATGAACATGCGAATCAATGAAACCAGGAAGAATAAATACATCCGAATCAACTTCTTTTTTTTCTATTGAAGTGATAATTCCATTTTCAACAGTGATAATTCCTTTGAAAATGGAATTATTCAATACATCGACAATATTTCCTTCCAGTTTAAAATACATTGTTGTTTTTGTTAAGTAATAGAAATGTTTGAATAAATATAGACTTTTTATTATTATTTGGCATTGATTTTAAAATAATTTTCACTTCCTCCTCCGAAGGAGGAAGTGAAAGGTTTCCCCCTTTGGAGGGGGGCAGGGGGGAGGATAATTGAGGTTTTTTTTCATTTACCTAAAGTTTCCTTTAAACAATAAATAACATGAACTAATTTCTCATGAACATCCGAATAATTGTTTAATACAGAACCTTCAGAAAATCTAATTATTGTATAACCAAGACTCTCCAATTTATCTTGACGAAATCGATCATATGCTTCTTTTTTAAAATGTGAATTTCCATCGATTTCTACAATTAATTGTAATTCCTGACAGAAAAAATCAACAATGAACCTATCAATAGGTCGTTGTCTTTTGAAACCAGTTCCTAATTGTTTTCTACTTAGAGTTGCTTTCCAAATGTATTTTTCTCCACGAGAAACAGTTTCAGTTCTTAATTCTTGTGCAAAATATTTTAATTTTTTGTTGTAATGGTTATTCATTGTTTAAGTTGCCCTTTTTTAAAAATTTTATATTACCCTCCCCCTCGATCCCCCTCCAAAGGGGGAAGATTAAAAATCTATTTCAAATCAATCTGTATTTTTTTCCTGGGAGTGTTTTTACTGCACCAATCATTTCAAGATTAAAAAGTACTACACTTGTTTTTGAAACAGAAAACTTCGCCTTTATTGAAAGAACATCTATATTCAATTCACCTTCCAATTTTAAAATTGAAAGAAGCAATTGTTCTTCATCAGAAACATCTGTAAAAAGAGATGTTTGGATGGAAGGAGTTTTCTTTTCTTCATCCCAATGCATCCATTTTAAAAAATCTTGACTACCAGTAATCAGATGTGCTTTTTGTTTTGAAATCAATAAATTACAACCAGCAGAATGAATCTGACCAACATTTCCAGGGATAGCAAAAACATCTCGGCTATAATCGTTTGCCAATTCAGCTGTAATTAATGAACCTCCTGATGCTTTACTTTCGATAACAATAGTCGCATCTGTCATTCCAGCTACAATTCTATTACGCATTGGGAAATTTTCTCTATCGGGTTTTGTTCCTGCTAAAAACTCCGTTAATAAACCACCGTTTTGTAGCATTTTTTCTGAAATTATAGTGTGTTCATTCGGATAAATCCTATCCAAACCATGACCGAGAACCCCGATAGTAGGAATATCATATTTTAAACACAATTGATGAATACAAATATCAATACCATAAGCCAAACCACTTACAACGACAATGTTTTTTCCAACAAAACCTTTGATCATTTCTTCACAAACTGATTTTCCATATTCAGTCGCGTGCCTTGTTCCTACAATTGCTACTAAACGCTCATTATTTAAAGATGAATTTCCTTTATTATAAAGAAGTAATGGAGAATCTGTACATTGTTTTAATCTTCTGGGATAACTATCCTCTAAATAAAAATGACTTTTAATTCCATGTTTTTCAATATAAGAAACCTGTTTAATAGATTCTTCCAAAGCCTTTTCCCTGTTCATTTGTTTCAAAAATGAAGATTTAATCTCTGTTATTTTAGAAAGTGAGGTATAACTTGCATGAAAAATTGGTTCAATTCCTCCAACTTTTGATATTAATTGTCTTGCTTTAATTGGACCTATTCCTTTCAATAAAGTAAGAGCTATCTGATAATTTAATGCTGTATTTTTCAAATTTAATGTATATTAGCTATTTAAATTTAACTAAAAATACTACATGAAAATCTCTTTTTTGATATTTTTTCTACTTTCATTCTCCTCATATTCCCAGATAAGAGGTAAAGTAACGGATATTGAAACTAAAGAAGCAATTATAGGTGCAAAGTTAGCTTTTTCAAGTGGAGAAAAAACTCTTTCAGATACTTCTGGAAATTTTCAAATTCAAATTGAAAATTTCCCCTTTACTTTAATAACATCTTATACCGGATATATGAATGACACGCTTGTGATTTCAAGTCAAATTACGGAGATATTTGTGCTATTAAAACCAACCTCTTTAAACCTTGAAGCATTTGTCGTAACCGCAGGAAGGCGGCCAGAAAAAATTGAAAATTTAGCCATTTCAATGGAGTTATTGAAACCTACTTTAATTGATAACAAAGGGATTACAGATTTGGAACAGGCAGTAGACCAAGCTCCTGGTGTTTCAACAATGGATGGACAAGTAAGTATTCGAGGAGGTGGAGGTTTTGCTTATGGAGCAGGAAGTCGTGTTTTGTTATTGTGGAATGGGATACCAATGATTTCGGGAGATGCAGGAGATGCAAAGTGGAATTCAATCCCCATGGAAAATGCTTCTCAAATTGAGGTTTTAAAAGGAGCTTCTTCTGTGCTTTACGGAAGTGGGGCTTTAAACGGAATTATTTCATTAACAGAAAGAGAACCAACTTTAAAAGGTGAAACACGTGTAAAACTACAGACTGGAATATACGACAACCCAAAAAGACAAAGTTTAAAATGGTGGTCGAAAAATCCTACATTCCAACAAGCCGAAGTCTATTATGGAAAAATGTACAAAAATTTCGGGTTCACTATTTCTTCAAACGGCTTTACAAATGTTGGATATAGAGATGGTGAGACGGAAGATAGAGCTAGAATTAGTGGAACATTTTTTTATAAACCGGAAAAATACAACCGATTAAAAACTGGAATTGGATACAACTTATATCAACAAAAAATAGGAGCCTTTATTGTTTGGCAAAGTGATTCATTAGGATATTCGCCAAGCGGAGGAAGTGATACAACAAATTCAGCGTCAACTTTAAGTTATTCTAATGGAACTCGTATTAGTATTGATCCTTATATAAAATTTACAGACAGGAATTCTAATAAACATCAATTGAAAACGAGAGTTTATTATACAGATAATAAATACATGAGTAATTTGAGTCAGAATTCTCAATCGACGGTTTATTACGCAGATTACCAATTTCAACGTGGATGGGAAAATGGTATTACTTTGACAACCGGTATAACGAGTACAAATACGATTGTAGAGTCAAAGTTATTTGGGAATCATCGATCAACAAATTCAGCTAGTTATGCTCAATATGAACATAAAATTAGAAAAAAAATTGATATTACTGCAGGAGTAAGATTTGAATATTTTTCACAAGACAATAAGCGAGGAGATTCAGATTATTACTTTGGGAAAGATTCTTTGAAATTGCCTGTGGTTCCAATTTTTAGAGCAGCTATTCATTACAAAGTGGCGAAATATACACATCTTAGAGCCTCATTTGGTCAAGGTGTTCGTTATCCATCTGTAGCTGAAAGGTATACGAAAACTTCAGTAGGAACTTTATTGGTTTTTCCAAATCCTGATTTAAAAAGAGAATCTGGATGGGCAGTTGAATTAGGATTGAAACAAGTAGTAAAAATGGGAACTTGGAAAGGATTGATTGATGTTTCAGGATTTGTCAATCAATATGATAACATGATGGAATTTACCTTTGGATTCTATCTTCCTGATACTATTCCAGTAAGTATAAATCCTTCTAATCCTGGTTATGTGGCAAAATGGTTAGGATTTAGAGCTGAAAATGCTGAGAAAGCTAGAATATCAGGATTGGAATTTTCATTTAGTAGTGAAGGAAAAATTAGAAATGTTGAATTGCAATCCTTGATAGGTTATACGTATATGAATCCTATCAGTTTGAATAATGATTCGATTTATAGAGCCTCCTTTTCAGATTCAGGATCAACAATGTTAAAATATCGATTTAAACATCTTGCAAAAGCGGATGTTCAAGCAACTTGGAAAAATTTTAGTTTAGGAATGTCGATGCGCTACAACAGTGTCATGAGCAATATTGATGCTGCATTTGAAGATGGATTAACATTGAACGGTTTCCCAATAATTGTCGATGGTAAACAAGTGGAGATTTTGCCTGGACTTAAGAAATACAGACTAGAACACAACTTCGGAAGTTTAGTATTCGACGCGAGAATTGGATATGAATTTAAAGAGCATTATCGACTTGGATTCATGGTCAATAATGTTTTAAATGCAGAATATTCAAGCCGACCTGGAGATATTCAAGCTCCAAGGACCTTTATGGTTCAGGTACAAATGAAATTTTAAAATTATCCTCCCCTCTTTGTCCCTGCACTCACTCTGGGTCTTCAAAGGCTATCGTCTTTTCTCCTCCAAAAGCGGAAGTCTTATAATTAAAGATTTTACAACTTTCACCTTTTGGAGAGAAATTAAAAAGATTGATTTTAAGCTTCCCCCTTTGGAGCTAATCTTTATACACAAATATTTATTATTGATTAAAAATTGATTGCGAAGCTGGTTAGATTGGTCTTTCTAAAGAAGTAGCTGTACATTTCTTCGTAATTGCGTTTCGCATTTTCTGCGAAAATAAG
>CANJKA010000103.1 GCA_947474675.1 Flavobacteriales bacterium | reverse complement strand
TATTCAGTAGAATTCGCCATCATTAACACTTCTTCTTCGGTATCAAAAGGCATGATCGTAACAACTGGTCCAAAAATTTCTTCTTGGTTAGTTCTACAATCATAAGGTAATCCTTCGATCACAGTTGGACGCATATAATATCCTTCGTTATATGGAGCTTCTAGATGCACTCTTGTTCCACCTGATAAAACTGTTCCACCTTCTTCTTTCGCTAATTCTACGTATGAAAGCACTTTTTCAAGATGAGGTAAAGAAACCAATGCACCCATATTTGCTTTTGGATCTGTTGGATTAGAAACAACCGTTTTATTTACTTTTTCGATAAAGGCAGTTTTGAATTTTTCGTATATTGGTCGTTCGATAAAAATACGAGATCCACACAAACAAATCTGACCTTGATTGGCGAATGAAGAACGAATTGTGGTACTCAACATATCGTTAAAATCACAATCAGCGAAAATGATTACTGGATTTTTACCACCTAATTCCAACGATAATTTCTTAAACATCGGTGCAGCAGTTCTTGCTAAATATTCACCCGTTTTAGATCCACCCGTGAATGAAATAGCTTTGATTTTTTTATGTTTCACAATTGCATCACCCACTTTGTGACCTAAACCATGTAATATATTTAAAACACCTGCAGGCATTCCAGCTTCTTGTGCTACTTTTCCTAAAAGATATGCTGTATAAGGAGTAACTTCAGAAGGTTTTGCTATCACGCAATTTCCGGCAGCCAAGGCTGGAGCAATTTTCCAAGAGAATAAATACAAAGGTAAATTCCAAGGAGAAATACAACCGACAATTCCAATTGGTTTACGAAGCGTATAATTAACACCTTCTCCTTCCATATAATGTGATTCAGAAGAAAAATGAGTAATTGCAGTAGCAAAGAAATGAAAATTCGATACAGAACGTGGTATGTCTACATGAGCAGCTAATGCAACAGGTTTTCCATTGTCTTTCGATTCAGCTTGCACAAATTCATCCATTCTTCTTTCTATTCCTTCAGAAAAGCGAACTAATATTTTACTTCTTTCCTCGATTGACATTTTTGACCAAATAGGAAATGCTTTTTCAGCAGCTTCAACCGCCAATTCAACATCTCTTTCATCAGAATCAGGAATTAGAGAATATACTTTCCCCGTTGCAGGTTCAATGTTATCAATATAAGTATCTCCAATTGGAGCTTGGTAATTTCCGTTGATGAAGTTTTGTATTTTTTCCATTTTTGTAGACTTTAGACTATTAGACTTTAGACCGCTTTGCTCAAAGACTGATGCACTGTGTCAAAATCTTTTCGTCAAAATTAATTATTTATTCAAATATATTCTATAAATCTCAGTTGTACGAAAAAATCGCAAAACTGAATAAATCCTTTAAACATCTAGTCTATGAGTTTCAAAGAAACGTTCTAATGTCTAAACATCTAATGTCTCAAAGTATTTTCACATTATAATCTTTCAATTGATCCAAATATTCTTGAGAATGAAAATTAATTTCACTCATTTGATTTTTCTTAGCAGATTTTTGTTCTTGACGTTTCACACTTTTCAAAAAACGACGAATATCATCATCTGATTCTAAAACAATCCCTGGAATTTTGGTTGTGTGTCCAAATTCATCTTTTGCCACCATTATAAAATAAGATGAGTTACAATGTTTCCGTTCACCTGTTCTTATGTTTTCAGAATCTACTCGAATTCCAACCTCCATAGAACTTGAACCAACATAATTTATCGAAGCTTTCAAGGTTACCAATTCACCCACTTCAATCGGACTCAAAAAATCAACCGTATTCACAGAAGCAGTAACACAGTAATTCCCAGAATGTTTTGAAGCACAAGCAAACGCAATTTGATCCATCAAAGAAAGTATAAATCCTCCGTGAATTTTACCACTAAAATTAGAATTATTCGGCAACATCAATTGAGATATTAATACTTCTGAATCTGCTTTATGCTTGAATATTTTTTCCATATGTATTTGAGATATTAGATTTTTAGACATTAGACTTCGACGTGAGCTCAGCCGAACGATCGCTTCGCTTTTAGACTGATAAAAAATGTTAAAAACAAAGCACTTCAGTCTAATGTCTAACATCTAAAAATCTATTGTCTACACTAAAGATAACATTTTGTCCATCACTTCCTGCTTGTCCCAATTTTCTTCAATATTTGAAATACTCATTACCTCTTGCATAATCGCATCTTGGTCTATTCCATTTTGGAACACTTCGTTGTATCGAATATGGCTAAACGTCACTTGAGAATACAATGGAATCCATTTATCAGGATGAAGCGCACTAAATTTTCCTTCAATTTTTTTACGTAATAGGAAGTCCTTATTTCCAGTTAAATCGCGCATTTCAATATAATTTCTTAACGACAAATCGATAATTGCATTTCCATCTTTCACCCGTTCTTTTGAATACTCACTTAAAAGTCCGTTCCAATTTCCATTTGCCGCATCCAACATTTCTTCAAAAAAAGTACAGTCTTCAAAACCACAATTCATTCCTTGTCCATAGAACGGAACCGTCGCATGAGCCGAATCTCCTAATAATAGAATCTTATCTTCATAATTCCATGGGCTGCATCTCACCATCACCAAAGTCGACGTTGGATTGTTCATGTAATCGTCCAATAAAGTAGGCATTAAAGGAATTGTATCCGCAAATGTTTCTTGAAAGAAAGCATTAACTTTTTCTTTTGTATTGATCGTATCAAATGATTTTTCTCCAAACATTGGGAAGAATAACGTACACGTAAAACTGCCATCTAAATTCGCAAGAGCAATCATCATAAACTCACCTCTTGGCCAAATATGAAGACAATTTTTATCTAATTTATGAGATCCATCTTCGTTTGCTGGAATTACTAATTCTTTGTATCCATGGTCTAAATATTTTTGAGAATAATCAAACATAGGTGATTTTTGCATTCTAAAACGAACGGCTGAAAAAGCACCATCAGTTGCGAAAATTCTATCAAAAGCATGTTTTTCTTCTTCTTTTGTTACAGTATTTTCAAAAATTAATGTGTTAGAATTTAACTCAACATCCTTGCATTTTCTGTCAAAGTTGTATTTGATTGAAGGATATTTATCTGCCAGAACCATTAATTTTTGATTCAATCCACCTCTAGGAACAGAATAAATCGCTTGATCATCTTTTCCATATTGTTGGTATGAAAGTGTTCCATCAACTGCGTGCATACAACGTTTGTACATTGGAATCGCAATATCTTTAATATCTCCATCAATTCCAGCAGCTTTCAACGCTTTCCAACCTCTATCAGAAAGTGCTAAATTAATTGATTTACCTGCTAATAATTTAGCTTTACGAAGATCAGGTCTATTTTCAAAAACTGTAACATCATATCCTTTTTTAGCCATTAAGATAGCTTGTAAACTTCCTACTAAACCTGATCCAACTATTCCTATTTTTTCCATAATTCTAATTTTTAGACTTTAGATGTTTAGACATTAGATCGTTCCTTATAGGAACTTTTAGACTGATGTTTTATGATTAAAATCACACAATTCGTCAGTCTAATGTCTATCATCTAAAAATCTAATGTCTATATTGATTTTTCTAATATTTGGCCGAAGTAAAAAACATCTTCGAATGAGTTGTACAATGGTGCTGGTGCAACACGAATAACGTTTGGCTCTCTCCAATCTGAAATTACACCTTCATTTGTTAAAGTGTCGAACAATTCTCTTGCTTTTCCGTGAACTAAGATTGATAATTGTGCACCTCTTTTTGTTTTATCTCTTGGTGTGATGATTTCAAAAGAACATTTTTCTTTGTTTCTTTCAGAGATTTCATCTACAATAAATTCTAAATATGCCGTCAATAAATCTCTTTTTTCTCCAATTCTATCCATTCCAGCATCCATGAAAACATCTAAAGAAGCATTGTGAGCAGCCATTCCTAATACAGGAGCATTGCTTAATTGCCAACCTTCTGCACCTTTCATTGGTTTGAACCCTGGTTCCATTAAAAAACGTGTTTCTTTTTCATGACCCCACCAACCTGCAAAACGAGGCAATTCTGGTGATTTAGCATGGCGTTCGTGAATGAATAAACCAGAAACGCCACCTGGAGAAGAATTTAAATATTTGTAACTACACCAAGCAGCGAAATCTACTCCCCATTCGTGCAATTTTAAATTAATATTTCCAGCAGCGTGTGCTAAATCAAATCCAGCAATTGCACCCACTTTATGAGCCGCTTCTGTAATTGATTTCATGTCGAATAATTGACCTGAATAATAGTTTACACCACCGATCATTACCAATGCTAACTCGTCACCTACTTCAGCAATTTTTGCTAAAATATCTTCTTCACGAATCAAATGTTCACCATCTCGTGGAGAAATTTCGATTAAATTTTCTTTCAAATCTAACCCATGAAATTTCACTTGTGATTCCAACGCATATTGATCACTTGGAAAGGCTTTCGCTTCACAAATTAATTTCGTTCTTTTCCCTTTTGGACGGTAAAAAGAAACCATCATTAAATGAAGATTGGTTGTCAAAGAATGTGTAACTACAACTTCAATAGGTAAAGCACCTACAACTTCTGCAATTTTATTTGTCAAGTTTTCATGGTACGAAAACCAAGGTTTTTTAGCTAGGAAATGAGCTTCAACACCATAGGTTTGCCAAGCATCTAATTCTTCTAAAATATATTCTTTTGTCGATTTTGGTTGTAATCCTAATGAGTTCCCTGTAAAATATCGAATTTGTTTTTCATGAAAATTTGGAATGTGAAAACGTTCTCTAAAAGATTTCAAAGGATCTTTAGCATCCATTTCTTGAGCAAATGCTAGTGAATTTTCAAAATGACTCATTTTATTGTATACTTTTAAATGTGAAAATAAAGCTTTAAATTTTGTTTCAAATATAACAATTTGATTACTATTTTAACTTAAATTTTTCATCTTTAATTGTGAAAACATTTATAAAAAGGATGAGTTGTGAATTATTTGATGTGAATGGTTGTTTAAAATTCATTTTAGAATCCTTTTTGGTTTTTATAGCACATCATTTTATCGGCTAAAAGTCAACTTTTTTAAGATGTGAGCGAACGAAAAAAGGCTGCTTCAATAAAGAAACAGCCTTTGAAAACTTATTTTAAATTCTATTATTTTACTATTTTACGTGTAATAATTGAAGTTTCACTTTTCACTGTTACGATGTATTGTCCAGAAGATAAATCTCTCATGTCAAGGTGAATTGTTTTATCAATTGATTTTTGATTAACAACTTCTTTTCCAGTAATATCTGTAATCACAATATCTGAAGCTTGTTCTTTTTCAAGAGAAATTGTTATTTTATCATTGAAAGGATTTGGATAGATGGAAACAAAGTTCTCTTTACTTTCGATTGTTTGAATACTAGCATAAGCAGCATTATAATACAATTGATCATGAGCAACAAAAAATTGACCTATTGATTTATTCGGGCAAAATAATTGTAAAATAAATTGATAAACACCTGGATTTCCTCCGATAGAATAAGTGTCAGTTACAAAAACTGTTGAATCTCCAAATACAACTTCCCATGTCACAAATACAGAATCATTTGGAAGAAAATCATAATTTAAAATTGTTGCAGAAACTATTTCACTATAATTAATTACACAGTTTTCAATTGCATTTGTAGCTCCTATTCCAACTAAAAGTGAATCAATCAAATTATCTGTATAAGAAACTTCATTAACTGAAGGAATAATGAAATCCAGAACAAGGTTGTTTCCAAGTGCATCTGTAATAGAAACAGAATGTAAGCCAGGACAATAATCAATAGAATTTTGACTTATTGATCCATTCGAAAAAAGATACGTATAAGGTGCGGTTCCGCCAAATGCAACTACAGTTGCTGATCCATCGCAACCTAATTGAGTTTCAGCTGTTGGTATAACATATCCAGTTAAATTGATGTCTCCAATTACATTGAATGATGAATTCAGCAGTACAATTCCATCTATAAGATTATAAGTTGAAACACTATAACTTCCTGTTCCTGTGTTAAAAGGGATTGTAATGTTTGCAATTAAAGTTGTAGAATTAAGAGCAGAAATTGAATTTACAACGGTAGTAGAACTTCCTTGTTCAAAACCAAAATGTAATACAGTAGCACTGCCTTGATCAAAATGAGTGTTCGCTCCTGTAATAGTAACATCTAATGTTTGTCCAGCATTTCCTGTGTTAGTTGAAATTGAAACCAACGATGGAGGAGTGACACCATTTACATGGAATCCATTATTTAGTAGCATAACTCCGTCTGTAAAATTTGAAGTCATTACAAAATAATCACCAGTATAAGTTGTCGTAGGAATAGTAATATTTGCAGTAATTGACGTTGGACTATTAACTAAAATAGAGTTAACAACTGTTGTCCCACTACCTTGTTCGAATCCAAAGTTTAATGAAGTAGTACTTCCTTGATCAAAATGTGTATTCGATCCTGTAATAGTAACATCTAAAGTTTGACCAGTATTACCAGTATTTGGAGTAATGTTTATCAAACTTTGCGAAAACACAAAAGATGGTATAATGACTAATAAAAAAATTTGTAAGACTTTATTCATATTGATTTAGTTAAATGATTAATAATAAATACTTTTCAAATATACAATTTTTATCTTTAGAACGTTTATATATATTAACTATTTTTTCAGGTTCATTTATTAAAATGTTTAATTTATTTATTAATGTGCTATTTTTTTGAGATTTAGCAATGATTTTTACCTTTTCAACAAGAATAAAAGGTAGAAATTTAGCGTATTTTGCATCATAACCATGGACCTTACAATTATCAATAGTTTGAAAAGCTGACTTAAAATTATCTGAATTATAATATGATGCAGAAAGATTCAATTTTGCTTCTTCAAAATTTGAAGAAATAATTATTGCTCTTTTATAATATTCTATTGCTTTTTCATGTTTGCCTAATTTTTCATAACAACTTGCTAAATTATTCAAAACGTGTATGTTAAATGGATGTAATTGCTGTGCTTTTTCAAAACTTTTTTTTGCTTCATTTACATTCTCTAACGAAAATTGTGCAACTCCTTTATACCATTCGATTGGAACAGTCGTAGCGTCCAATTTATAAAATGTATTGATAGAATTATCTGCTTCATAAATCATTTCTTCCCAATTTAAGTTTTTGTGTTCAACATATAAATTATGGGTGTGTTTTTCGCCTTTAAATCTATTCATACAGACGATAGAAGAGAAAATAGTGCAAAATAAAAACAGACTAAAAAGTAAAGTATTATTTACTTTAAATTTCAATTCTTTTTTGAAATTAGAATGGTACTCAGCAATAATTAGTGAAAATATTAAAAATAGCACAATTTGATGTTCAATTCTTTCAAGTGGAAAATCTAAAAAAGCGATAACCAAATAACCAACAAGCACAGAGATAAAAGCACTAATTAACCATTTCTCGTCTTTATCCTTTTTTGATTTCAAAAGTTTTATCGAATAATATAGTATGAATATAAAAATTAAAATGTAAGCAATGATTCCAGTAATTCCGAGTTCACTAAAAATCCATAAATAATCATTGTGAGGTCTTTGATAGGTTAATAATCCTTCTCTCACTTTATAGTCTGGAAATTTATCAAGACCATTTTCGGGAAAATGTATTTGCCAGTTTCCAGCACCAACACCAAATAAATAATTTTCTTTAATCATTTGAAATGAATTTCCCCACATTGAAAACCTTTCAAATGCACTGTCTTTATTGAATATTCGTGCAAATTTATCTTTGTTTTGAATCGTAATAACACTAAAAAAAACAATTAAAAGAGAAATAATAACTAAACTCTGACGAAGATAATTTTTCCCTTCGCCATTTTTATGGTATCTAATTTCTAAAAAAATAAAAACTATAGTATAGAGACCAAAAGCTAGAAAGACAGTTCTTGTTTGAATAAGCCAAATTATTATGAATGTTAAAATCCCAAGAACAATGGCTATAATTTTAACAGGTTTCGATTTAAATAAAGCAATAAAAACAAATGGAAATAAAAGAAATAAAAGAGAAGATAATAAGTTTTTGTGAGCTATTGTAGATTTAATATCATACATTTTTTCAATAAAATTTTCTTCAGATATACTAAGTTTTAATGCTTGATAAATAGCAATCAATAACACAATCGTTAAAAAGGTAAGCATTGATTTTAGGATAGATTTCGTCGAAAGTTGTTTTTGGATGATTAGAAATGTCGTAATTATTAAAAATAGAATTTCAACAGATACTTTTGAAAAAACATATAAACTTTCAGATAATACAATTGATTGCTTAAATGAAATTAATATAGAAAGTAATAAGATAAAACAGGCAATAAAAACAGGCAATTTTAAAAAAGAAAAATCAAATTCAAGCTTATTATCTTTTATTTGAGATTTAATAATAAATCCAATTATAAAAAGAAAAATTGTTAAAAACAATTGTCTTGGAATAAGAACAGGATCGACAATAGTTTCAGAATATATTAATGGAAGAAGTAGAAAAAAGCCAAAATAAATTTTTTCAAAAATCGTTGATTGTTCCTTTTTATTTTCAACGCTTATAAGTGGTTTTTTTACTATTTTCGATTTTGCCATGACTAGAATTTCTTCAATTTTCGATAAACTTAGTGTTAATTCTAGTATTCTTTTTTGATAATCTTTATTTTTTTCATTTCCCTAGTCGTTGGTCGCGATCAACGACTACGGAAATGAAAAAAAATTACCCTCTCCTCAAATGCATGTCATAAATCATCCCATCTGACAAACCTATCTTTGGCACAATAATATTTTTACATTTTAATTCATTCATGATATACATATAAATATCCATTGCAGGAACGATAACATCTGCTCTATCAGGTTTTAATTGGAATTTTTCTACGCGTTGATCAATATTTAATTCATTAATTTCATCGCGTAATTTTTTCATTTTACTAACCGAAATAGTTTCCATGTGTTGAGCACCCAACATTTTGTGAACTTTATTGATGTTTCCACCAGTGGCAAAAATTTGGTGAACTGTATCTAAATCAACATGATTGTCAATCCATGAATGAATGTCTTTCCAAATATCTTCATTTACTTTCCCTTTTAGTAAGCGGATTGTTCCAATTTCAAATGATTTAGAAGCTACTCTTTCTCCTTTTTCAAAAACACTTACTTCCGTGCTACCACCACCCACATCAATGACAATGAATGAAATATTTTTATCAAAATCTAATAAAAAGAAAGTGCCAAAAATTAGATCTGCCTCTTCGTTCCCACTGATGATTTCGATTTCTACACCTGTTTCTTCTTTAATTAATTCTTGAATTTTTGAGCTGTTTGTAGCTTCACGCATTGCTGAAGTTGCGCATGCACGTAATTCTTTGACATCAAAAATTTCAGAAATTAATCTGAAAGCTTTCATTGCTTTCACAAAGTCGGCGGCTTTTTTCTTGGATATTTTACCATCTTCGAAAACTTCTTCGCCTAATCTTAAGGGAATACGGGTATACGATATTTTTTTTACAAATGAATGTCCATTTTCTGTAGTTACTTCACCAACAAGTAAACGAGCAGCATTTGTTCCGATATCGATCGCACCGTATTTCATCAATAATTTCTATGTTTTCTATTATTTTTTTCTAAAGAAAATTCTTACGGGAACTCCACAGAAATCAAATTTTTCACGAAGCCTATTTTCTAAGAAACGTTTGTAACTATCAGGGATATATTGTGGCATGTTACAGAAAAAAGCAAAAGAAGGTCCGTAAGTAGCTAATTGTTGAACATATTTAATACGAACATATTTACCTTTTATAGACGGAGGAGGAGTTGCAGCAATAATATCTAACATAACATCATTGACTACAGAAGTTGCAATTTTTTTCGTTCTATTAGTATACACCATCATTGCAGCTTCAACTGCTTTATGTAAACGTTGTTTTGTTATTGTAGATGTAAAAATAATTGGAACATCATTAAAAGGAGCTAATTGTTCACGAATTTTCTCTTCAAATTCCATCATGGTATTGGTTTCTTTTTCAACCAAGTCCCATTTATTAACGACAACAACAACACCTTTAGAGTTTTTTTCAATTACATAGTAGATATGCAAATCTTGTTTTTGAATACCTTCTGTAGCATCAATCATGAAAATACATACATCAGAACTTTCAATTGTTCTAACAGAACGTAAAACAGAATAATATTCTAAATCTTCAGTAACTTTCGCTTTCTTACGAATACCGGCAGTATCGACCATCATAAAGTCAAAACCAAAAGCTTTGTAACGAGTATTAATTGAATCACGAGTAGTTCCTGAAATGTCAGTAACGATATTTCGAACTTCACCAGTTAAAGCATTTACCATAGAAGATTTTCCAACATTTGGTTTTCCAACGATAGCAATTCTAGGTAATGCATCTGTTTCACGAACTGAATCATCTTCAATATCGAAACATTTTACAACATCATCTAAAATTTCACCCGTACCAGAACCATTTGTAGCAGATAAATCGTAAACATCTCCTAATCCGAATTGATAAAACTCAGAAGATAATCCTATTCTACCTGTATTATCAACTTTATTTGCAATAACAAAAACTTTCTTTTTTGATTTTCTCAATAATTTAGCAACTGATTCATCTAAATCAACAATACCAGTAGTAACGTCAACCATAAAAAGGATCACATTTGCTTCTTCAATAGCAATGATAACTTGTTTACGAATTTCTTCTTCAAAAATATCATCAGAACCTTGTACATAACCACCTGTATCAATCACAGAAAATTGAAATCCATTCCATTCTCCACGACCGTACAAACGATCTCTGGTAACACCGCTTACTTCTTTCACAATCGCATTAGACGATTCTGTTAAACGATTAAATAAAGTAGATTTACCTACATTTGGACGACCTACTATTGCTATAATGTTACTCATTGTATTTTATTTCAAATTATTGATTCATGATTCAATCTTCAATGTCATCAAACATCAAACATCCAACATCAAAAATCATTTCAATATCCGTATTTTTTTAATTTACTATCTGTTGCTCTCCAGTCTTTATCAACTTTAACAAAAGTTTCAAGGAAAACTTTTTGTCCAACAAATGGTTCGATTTCTTGTCGAGCTTCTCTACCGATTCGTTTCAACATTTCACCACCTTTTCCGATAACGATTCCTTTTTGAGAATCACGTTCTACGATAATTAATGCACGAATTCGAATAATTCCAGCTTCTTCAATGTATTCTTCAATATCAATGTGACAAGAATATGGAATTTCTTTTTGGCAATGAATAAATATTTTTTCTCTAATTATTTCTGAAACGAAGAAACGCATTGGGCGATCAGAAACATCTTCTTTGTCATAATATGCTGGACTTTCAGGAATCATTTTTAAAATTCTTTCCCACAAAAGATCGATATTAAATCCATGAAGAGCAGACATTAAATAAACGTAAGATTTTGGTAAACGTTCTTGCCAATAGGTAATACGTTCCATTATTTTTTCTTGCGTACCTAAATCAATTTTATTAATCAAAGTAATAACAGGAATTTCTAATTTCTTTATTCTCTCTAATGTTTCCAAATGATTCATTTCATCTTCAAAAATATCAGTGATGAAAATTAGAATATCTGCATCTTGAATTGCAGAATTTACATAACTCATCATTGCATCATGCATTTTGTAGGCTGCATTTACAACTCCAGGAGTGTCTGAGAATACAATTTGGTAATCATCTTCGTTCACAATACCTAAGATTCTGTGTCTTGTAGTTTGTGCTTTTGGGGTAACAATCGATAGTTTTTGGCCCATAAGACGGTTCATTAACGTTGATTTACCTACGTTTGGACTACCGACAATATTTACGAACCCTGCTTTATGGGACATTTTATTTCAATTTTGGACTACAAAGGTACGATTTTTTAAGAGGGCATGCAAAGAATTAAGGTTTTCAAATTAATTAACCCCCATTTTTTTTAAAAAAAATAAAAAAATAAAAAAAATTGTAACTAATTAAGAATCATTTCCTATCATTGTTAAAATATTTTTATTTGTTATTAACAAAGAATTAGTGAAATAAAATAGTAGCATTTTAAATCATTTAAATTATTTTTGTGTTAAAATCAGAATCATGGAAACCAGTAGGTTTGAATTAGTAGAAAAAGAGGAAGTATCATCATTTCATTTCCCAGAGGGTGAAGTTTTAGAGAATGATGAAGATAAAAAAGGAATTAAAAGAGAGTTAGATCGCGCAATTTCTTTAGGTAATGTTGAACATTTAAAAGTGAAAATATTTTTTGCTGATGACAAAGGCGATAAATTAGTTAATACAACTATTTGGGCGATTACGGATAATGCAATATTATTGAAAAAGAATGTTGTTATTCCAATTAGAAGAATTATTAAATTAGAAATATAAAATCACAAGCATGTCTAAAAAACGAGCTATTGTTAGTTACGACAAACTAACTATTGAACAAAAAAAAGAATTATTAAAAAGTTTTCCTGATGGATATGGTTCTTCGTTGACAACCATTAAAACTCCTACTGGTGAAACTTTAGAAGCATTAATTTGGGAAACTGAAGAAATGATTTACCTTGTTAAAATCAATAAAGTTATGACTCAAGCATTAGATGATGATGACGATGAAGATGAGGACGACGATTTAGAAGATGATATCGTTAAGCCAGATGATTTGGAAGAAGAAGATGACGATGATGATTTGCCAAAAAAATCTAAAGCGAAATCAAAATCTGATGATGGTGATGATGATGATGATGACGAGGACGATGACGACATGGCAGATTTAGACGAGGATGAAGACGAGGATGAAGATTAATCTTTAACTTATATATATTAGAAAAGGCTTCCAATGGAAGCCTTTTTTTGTTCTTCCCCCTCCAAAGGGGTAGTTTGAAACTCCTAAACACCCCATAAACACTGATTTTCGAATCTTTTTTTCATCTTTTGGTCAAAATAAGGTCTACAATTGGACGGCTAAATAATTTTGAACATCAAATTAATATCAATAAAGTGCAATTAGAAGTAGAGTAAAAGTACAACAAAGGAAAACGGGTGTTCTCCTTTGTTTCATAATCAACCTAATCTAACCACCTAAATCAAGTCAAAGATAATAATCTAATTCGTAGTACACAAATAAATGGTGTTTTGACAAATACAAAATGGCACAACTTTATTAAAATTTCAAAATTGTCTTTATAGTTTGGTGTTATTTATTAATTGGAATACTAAAATTTATAATTGTAAGTTAATCGTACAACTTGAGTTTCATAGTAATCAGCACTTTTCATATTAAAGTTACTGCCATCAATTTCTTTACGAATTACCATTGTATTTAACAGATCTGTTGCATTGAATAGAATTTCACCTTTCCCTTTTTGAATCGTTTTTTTTAATCCTACATCTAAAGAAAATCGTTGTCCAATTTTACCTTGTGGAATAATATCAGGTGCTAAATAAATGGAAGTTAATTGGAAGTCAAATTGCTTTTTTAGATGAAAAATTCCATTAAATTTTAAATTCCCTGAAACCACTTCTTGACGTTGTGAAGTGTAAATACTTGAAACTGGATATTTATTTTCAACGGAGAATGCTTCTATTCTGTTTTTATAGGCATTCAAGTTGATATTAAATGTAAACCATTTTACAACATCTTGTGAATAAACAATTTCTACTCCTGCATTATAGCTTTTTCCTGCATTTTGCATGATTGAATAAATAATAGTGCTGTTTGGAGCTGTAGAAGCTATTCGAGTTATTGTACCGTTTGCGATTTTTAAATAAAGTGATGAATAGAAATAGCCTTTTTTCAATGTTTTTTTATAAGCAAATTCAAAGCTGTTCGTGTATTGTGGTCTTAATGCTGGATTCCCAACTTTTATTATTTCAGCATCATCATATTTTGGAAATATTCGAATATCTACTTCGTTAGGTCTGTCAACTCTACTGCTGTAAAAAATAGAAAATTTACTTGTTTCGTTTAATTTATAAGCTAATCTAATATTAGGAAAAGCTTTAATATAGTCATACCCACTGCTTTTGTAGGTATTATGATTTGGATTGACATCATATTTCAAATTAAAGTATTCAAGACGTACACCAATTTCAGCTTCGTATTTTTTATTTTCAAATACATAATTTCCATAAATTGCAGGAATATATTCATCGTATATTGCCCATCCTCCTGCATTGCTGTCAATTGGTGATATGGCACTTGGATAGAATAACATATTGGTCGGAATCCATCGTTTTCGAAACTTTAATCCACCTTCAAATTTTCCGTATTTTAATGGGCGAATATAGTCAATACCTAAGTCGGCTACTTGTTCATCCGATAACAATTTGAATGATTCCTTTCCAGTATAAGTAGGAAGAATATTATCGAAAAAATATTTTTCATTTTCTCTATGAAATGTGTAATTGAAAGATACATTTACTAAATGCCCAATCTGTTTAAATTTGTATTGATAGGAGCTAGAAACAGCAACAGTAGTTTTTAATTCATCTTCTAAAAATTGCCATAATCGATAACGATTTGTATAATCTGCATTAAAAAAAGGTTGATCACCATTGTCCAATATTTTTTCACTCCCAAATAATCCTGATAGAGAAAATTTACTTTTATCGTTAATATTCCAATCTACACCTAATTTTGTTGTTACGAAATTTGTGTTTCGATTTCTTTTTAGTTGTTGATTTATAATTGTCCCATCGTTATATGTTCTGGTAACAAATTCATTTTTATTCAATGTTTGAGTATATAGCCAATCTCCTTGAAAATATACATTAACATTGTTTTTACGGTAATTAAGTGATAGTGATGGATTAATTTTAGGTGTAGAACTGTATTGTGAACGAATGGTTGGTAAATTTTCTTTTTTGATCCACAAAGCACCTAAACCTGAACCAATACCAACTTTACCGTTAAATCCTTCTTGCTTATTTTTTTTGTAGATAATGTTGATTATACCAGCATTCCCATTTGCATCATATTTTGATGAAGGGTTATTAATAATTTCGATTCTTTCAATTGCTGAAGCAGGTATGTTATCTAATCCTGTTTGATTACCAAAACCTGTCAACGCAGTTTGTTTACCATCAATTAATACAACAACTTTGTCATTTCCTCTTAG
>CANJKA010000102.1 GCA_947474675.1 Flavobacteriales bacterium | reverse complement strand
AATATATTGATTTTTACAATAAAGAGAGAAGACATGATTCATTGAATCAAATCGCTCCAAATAATTTTTATTATTCCAATGTTTCTATGTCATAAAAACATCTTAGCTTTGGTAAAAACCTGTCCAGTCAATTGGGTCCATTATATAAAGCAACATAGATAATTAAAAATAATAAAATATTTATGAAATTATTTTATCTCTTAATAATACTTTGTTTTTTATCTTGTAAAAAGAAAGATGGAAATTTCACATTGACAGGAACAATAACTGACGATTCATTTGGTGTTGGTCTTAGTGATGCTTCAATTTTATTATATCAAGTTTCTGGGTCTAATAGTAATCAGATATTAATTTCTACTATTTCTACAGATGTAAATGGTAATTATAAGTTTGTTTTTAAAAGAGAAATGATGGAAAAGTACATTTTAAAAATAACAAAGACGAATTATTACGATTTTGACGAGACTATATATTTTTCTTCACTTTCACTTGAAAATGATAATGTTAGGAATTATTCAACTACTGCAAAATCTTGGGTTCGTTTAAAATTCTTAAATTTAGCACCAGTTAATAGTGATGAACTAGATTTCACCAAACAGATTGGTAAATCATCTGGATTAGGTTGTGCACCTTTAACAGAACAACATCTAATTGGAGCTATTGACACTTCAATTGTCTATATTAATGATGGAAATAAAACATTTTCATATAATTATTCAGTTTTTGGAACTTCTATTATGGGAAATAAGTCAGTAGTAACAGTGCCATTTGATACGACAGAAATTTATTTAGAATATTGATTAGGTTTTTGGGAGGTATGCTTTAGGCTACCCTTTATGAATGAATCTAATCAAGATGAAAAAAAAGCATTAAAACTTTCTTAATTATCTAGACCTATATCATACTGAGAATACTAAATCAAACACAGTTCATAGTCTAATAGCGAAGCGGTCTAATTATCTAATAAATCACTCGTCTTCTAGAACTTCTCTTAATTTTTGCCTTAACAATCGATTGTAAGTTTCCATTAAAAATTTGAAGTAATTCTGAGTACTTTTAGAAATACATTTAGTGTATTGTTTTAAACGATGTTCAATGTGTTCCTGAAGTGCTTCTTGAAGAGCTAATCCATCAAAAAAGTCAGTCGCAGCATCTCTAATAACCTCGAAATGATTCTCCATGGAATTATCAACTGCAATTTTACCTTTTAAATTACTATCAAGACAATCATAATAATCATCTTTTATATTGAAAGCTTCTAATTTCTTTAGTTCAAGTCTATCTTTTAGAGCTCTAGGGAATTCAAATTCAACTTCAAATTCCATGTCTTCCAATTCAGAAAGCCTTGATTCAAGAAATCTATCAGGAAATTTAAAAGCATCTTGCCAGTTTAAATAATCTTGCCAATACCCAAAACGACGAACATTATTACCTAAATCAATTAATTTGAAAATACTTTTGTTAGGTAATTTACGAGATCCACGACCAATCATTTGATGGTACAAAGTCAAAGAACGAGTTGCTCTATTTAAAATGATTGTTTGAACAGTTGGTTCATCAAAACCGGTAGTCAAGATTCCAACTGAAGTTAAAATTGCATCTGGTGTTACTTTAAACCACTCAAGAACCTCTTTTCGGTCTTTGTCGCTAAAAGTTGAATCAAGATGTCTAATTTTAAAGCCTCTTTTTTTGAATGTTTCTTCAACACGAATTGATGTTTCAATACCAGAATTAAAGATCAAAGTTTTTGTGCCAACTGCAACTTCTTCATAAGCAAAAAGTAATTTTTCTTGCATAAAGAAATTTCCATAAACGGAATCAGAACTGCTAACTGTGAAATCTCCGTTTGAACCAATTTTTAATCCATGAAGATTTACGTCGTAAGTAAATGTTTCTGCTGAAGATAGATACCCCCCCTCAATTAAAGAAAGAATACTTTCACCAACAATTAATTTATTATAATTATCATTTAAAGGTAAAGCTCTGTTACTACTTAAAGGAGTTGCAGTTACTCCCAGAATATTTACTTGTTCGTAAAATTGAAATATCTTTCTAAAACTATTATAATGTGCCTCATCGACGATTACCAATCCAATTCCTTCTAAAAAATTTTCATTATCTTGTAGACGATTATTCAATGTTTCAACCATTGCGATGTAACATTGAAATTCATTTTGATCAGCTATTGTTTTAACATCACTACTGATGACCATGTTTTGAACACCAATTGCAGATAATTGCTTTGATGTTTGAACAGATAATTCAATTCTATGAGTTAATATAAGTACTTTTTCTTTTGTTCGTTCAATAAATTCACGTGTGATTTCAGAAAATATAACCGTTTTACCACCACCAGTTGGTAGCTGAAAAAGTAAATTAAAGTTTTTACCATTTTTTTCTAAATCAGACAGAATTGTATCAACTGTTGATCGTTGGAAAGGATATAATGTTTTTGCTTGGTATACTTCTGGTACAGTCATTTATTTCAGTGAAAATTGGGGTACAAAAGTACGCCCTTTTATTTGATTTTCAAAGTATATTCAAACAATAGATGATAGATTTATGTTAAAAATATATTAGATGATTAGAAATTAGATATTTAGACAAGGTTTATGTGTAAATTGAAAAAGGATATTTAAAATTTTAAAGCTACAACTTTATCAAATGAAATCTTTTTAAAAATTTTCTTAACTGATACTAAGTGTATATATATTATCTAATTTATAAACATCTAACTTATTTAGTGATTCTTGTATTCCTACCTTTTATTTAAACTTATGAACGTTTCTTTTTTTTTCACAAGAATCTCTTATTTTTGTACGATCAAATGTAAAAAAAATAAAAATATGAGCGATATAGAAAAAGTAAGTTGTTTAATTATTGGTTCAGGACCAGCAGGATATACCGCTGCAATTTATGCAGCAAGAGCTGATATGAAACCTGT
Organism: Flavobacteriales bacterium; assembly: GCA_947474675.1. GTDB lineage: Bacteria > Bacteroidota > Bacteroidia > Flavobacteriales_D > Crocinitomicaceae > CAIUKX01. The sequence goes on along the minus strand of CANJKA010000102.1, from coordinate 12,247 downwards.
TATGTATCAAGGTATGCAACCTGGTGGACAATTAACGACAACAAATGAAGTTGAAAACTTCCCAGGATACCCTGAAGGAATTACTGGGCCAGCTATGATGTTAGAATTAGAAGCTCAAGCAAAAAGATTTGAAACAGATATTCGTTGGGGTTTTATTGATAAAGTTGATTTTTCAGGGACTGTTCATAAATGTTGGACAGAAGAAGGAAAAGAAATCCATGCAGAAACAGTGATTATTTCTACTGGAGCGACTGCAAAATATTTAGGTTTAGAAAGTGAACAAAAATATTTATTAAGTGGTGGTGGTGTTTCTGCGTGTGCAGTTTGTGATGGCTTTTTCTATAGAGGCCAAGAAGTTGTTATTGTAGGTGCTGGTGATTCAGCGTGCGAAGAAGCACATTATCTTTCAAAATTATGTACTAAAGTAACCATGTTGGTTCGTAAAGATGATTTCAGAGCTTCTAAAATTATGGGAGATCGTGTTAGAAATACTGCAAATATCGAACTGTTGTTTAATACTGATACGGTTGAAGTTTTAGGTGATGATGTAGTTAACGCAGTTAAAGTTAAAAATAGCTTAACAGGTGTTGAAACTATTATTCCTGCTACTGGATTTTTCGTTGCAATTGGTCATAAACCAAACACCGATATTTTCAAAGATTACATCAATTTAGATGAAACGGGGTATATCAAATATGAACAACCTGGAACTTCTAGAACAAATGTACCAGGTGTATTTGTTGCTGGCGATGCAGCTGACAAAACATATAGACAAGCGATCACTGCAGCGGGAACAGGTTGTATGGCTGCTTTAGACGCTGAAAGATATTTAGCTGCTAAAGGTCACTAAAATAGAACTTGAATTTTGAATTTTTAATGTTTGATGTTGAATTAAATAAAGATCAAAATTTTAAATATTTTATAACAAAAATGGGATTCAGATTGAATCCCATTTTTGTTATTGACTGAAATTTTATTGTTATTTCCTTTTAATCAAATATTAATAATTAAACATCATTTAGCAGTATTTTCTAACATTGGAACAAAACTAAAGTCACCATAATCAACAACGTCTTCTGAATCTTCTGTTGTCCTTGTTAAAACAACCATTTTCTGAATATTTCCTTCACCTAGTGGGATTATTAACTTACCACCAATTTTTAATTGTTCAACTAAAGCTGGGGGAATAAATGGAGCGCCACATGTAACTAAGATATAATCAAACGGAGCAAAAGTTGGTAAACCTTTGTAGCCATCTCCATAAGATAATCTTGGATTGTAATTGAAATGATTAATAATTTCTTTAACTTTTAAATGAAGTTCTCTTTGACGTTCAATAGAAAAAACCTTGGCCCCCATTTCACATAAAATACAAGTTTGATAACCTGAACCAGTTCCAATTTCAAGAATTTTATCTCCTTTCTGAATGTTCATTAATTCAGTTTGAAATGCAACGGTATAAGGATGAGAAATAGTTTGACCTGCTCCAATTTGAAAAGGCATATTGCTGTAAGCTTGTTCTTGGAATGCAAGATCTAAGAAAAAATGACGAGGAACTGCATTGAAAGCATTTAATATTCGTTCATCTTTTATGCCTTTATTTCTTAATTCTTCAATCAGTTTATTTCGCATCCCTTGGTGTTTGTGCGAATCTTTGTAAATCTTTTGCATAAAACAAATATAATATATTTTTTTAAACTGTTGATTTAGAAGTTAGATTTTTAGACTGTAGACATTAGACTTTTTTCTATCTATTTTATCTGTCTTTGAGCGAAGCTGTCTAATTTCTAAAGCGCAGTGTATCTATTTTCGAGAAGTTAGATTTTTTGACTGTAGACAATTGATTTTTTTCTATCCAATTCATCAGTCTAAGAGCGAAGCGATCTAACATCTAAAAATCTGTTGTCTTTTAAACAAATTTACTATATTTGACAATCGATAAAATTGACTCAAAAATGGCAATACCCAAAAAAGAATTAGAATTCAATCAGAATGATGATTTAATGCGCTTACGAATTTCTGCTTTAGAAAAAGAATTAGCAAAAATATACCAAGGTGGTGGAAAAAAAAGAATCGAAAAATTACATGAAAGCGGTAAATTATCTGCTCGTGAAAGAATAGATTTACTTTTAGACCCCTCAACTGAAAAATTAGAAATTGGAGCTCTAGCCGGTTACGGAATGTACGAAGAACACGGTGGTTGCCCTGCTGGTGGAGTTGTTGTTGTAATCGGTTATGTTTCTGGAAGACAATGTATCGTCGTAGCAAATGACGCAACAGTTAAAGCTGGCGCTTGGTTTCCTATAACTGGTAAAAAGAATTTGAGAGCACAAGAGATTGCAATGGAAAACAAACTTCCGATCATTTATTTGGTAGATTCTGCGGGTGTTTATTTACCAATGCAAGATGAAATATTTCCTGATAAAGAACATTTCGGAAGAATTTTTAGAAATAATGCTGTTATGAATTCAATGGGAATTGTTCAAATAGCTGCAGTTATGGGAAGTTGCGTAGCTGGAGGAGCTTATCTTCCTATTATGTCAAGCGAATCTTTAATTGTAAATAAAACAGGAACAATCTTCTTAGCTGGTTCTTATTTAGTTAAAGCAGCAATCGGAGAAACTATTGATAATGAAACTCTTGGAGGATCTATTACACATACTGAAATTTCAGGAGTGTGTGATTATAAATCTGAAAATGACCAAGAATGCCTTAAAACTATCCGTAATTTAATGGATAAAATTGGTGATCCTGAAATTGCTGGATTCAGTAGAAAAGAAGCTGTAATGCCGAAATTCGATTTGAAAAAAGTATATGGTATCATGCCAAACGAACGCGTTAAACCTTATAGTATGCACGAATTAATCAACTGTATTGTTGATGATTCCGAAATAACTGAATACAAAGCTGATTATGGAAAATCTATCGTTTGTGCTTTTGCTAGAGTTGACGGTTGGAGTGTTGGGATTGTTGCCAATCAAAGAGAAGTGGTGAAAAACGGAAAAGGTGAAATGCAATTTGGAGGAGTGATCTATTCAGATTCTGCTGATAAAGCGGCTCGTTTCATTATGAATTGTAATCAAAAAAATATTCCATTAGTTTTCCTTCAAGATGTTACTGGTTTCATGGTTGGATCTACAAGTGAACACGGTGGAATTATTAAAGATGGAGCGAAATTAGTAAATGCTATGGCGAATTCAGTTGTTCCTAAATTCACAATCGTTGTCGGGAATTCATTTGGTGCTGGAAATTATGCAATGTGTGGGAAAGCGTATGATCCTCGTTTAATCGTAGGTTGGCCAACTGCTGAAATTGCTGTAATGAGTGGCGCTGCAGCTGCAAAAGTTTTATTGCAAATTGAAGTAGCATCTTTAAAATCGAAAGGAGAAGAAATTACTCCTGAAAGAGAAAAAGAATTATTTGATTCAATTAAAGCTAAATACGATGAACAAACTTCACCATATTATGCTGCAAGTAGGATTTGGATTGATGCAATTATAAATCCTGCAGATACTCGAAAAGTTATCTCTATGGGAATTGAAATGGCGAATCACAAAAAAGCTGAGAAACAGTATAATGTTGGTGTTTTTCAAACTTGATTTTTTTAAAAAAATAACTAACTTTTATTACTCATAATTAAAAAGAAATAGTATGCATTTAAACTGGCAAATTAAACCATTTAGTGAATTAACTACTTTAGAATTTCATGATATAATTGCATTAAGATTGAGAACGTTTATTATCGAACAAACATGTCTTTATTTAGATCTTGATGGGAAAGATAAAAAATGTTATCACTTATTATGTAGAGATGGGCAAGGAAAAGTTGTTGCAACTGCAAGAATTCTTCATCCGGGTATTTCATATCCTGAAGTTTCAGTTGGTCGTGTAGCTTTAGATCCTTCAATAAGAGGAAATGGAAATGGTCATACGTTGATGAAAATATGTATGGAATATATTAAAGAAGAATTTGGAGATGTTTCTGTTCGTATTTCTGCTCAAAAACACTTGGAAGGATATTATGGAAAACATCACTTTATTTCTACTGGTAAAGAATATTTAGAAGATGAAATACCTCACACGGAAATGCTTTATACACCAAAAAAATAATTTATATGATTAAAAAGTCCTTTTTTTTAGGGTCAGTTGTTTTAATTTCTAGTTGTTCTACAACTAAACCTGAAAGTACAAGCAAAAGTGAAACTTCATCTTTTAAAGAAGTTAAACAAGATTTGACTCCACCTTTAATTACGATAAATACCGCGTTTTTAGATAAGACGGTGCGTCCTCAAGATGATTTCTTTCAGTTTGCAAATGGTACTTGGGTAAAAGAGAACCCTGTTCCTTCTTCAGAGTCACGTTGGGGAAGTTTCAATGAATTGGACAAATCAAATAAATTAAAGCTGACTGCTATTTTAAATGAAGCAGTTAAGGATACTGGAAAAAAAGGAAGCCAAAATCAGTTATTAGGGGATTACTATTCTTCATTTATTTCAATGGATGCAAGAAACCAAAAAGGGATTACTCCTATTCAAGCTGAATTAGATCGCATTAAAAATATCAAATCTAGACAAGAAATTGTTTCAGTAATCACTGAATCACATAAAATAGGAATCAGTACGTTCTTTTGGTTTGGAGTTGATCAGGATATGAAAAACGTTTCTAAGAATATTTCTGGTATTGGTCAAGACGGAATTGGGTTACCAAATTGTGACTATTATTTAAAAGCTGATAAAGCGGCCATTCTTGAAGCATACGAAAAACACATTGCAGCAACGTTTCAACTTTTAAAGTACGATGAAGTAACTTCTTTATCAATGGCGAAATCAGTTGTTGCGTTTGAGAAAAATATGGCAAATTCAATGATGAAACCTTCTGAATTGAGAGTTCCTGAAAATACCTATAACTTAAAATCAAAAGCAGATCTTGAAAAAAGTTTCGGTAAATTCGATTTTGAATCGTACTTAGCAAATGTTGGAAGTCAATCTTTTGACTCTATTGTTGTTGGTCAACCTAAATACATTGAAAAACTAGCAATTATTTTCGAAACTGAAGAAATGAGTAATTGGAAAAATTATTTATTGTGGTGTACTATTAATACCTACGCGGGTCGTTTAAGTGATGAATTCGTGAATTTAAATTTCAAATTTTACGGTGGTGTTTTAAGCGGAAAAAAAGAAATGAAATCGACTACGGATAGAGCAATCGATGAAATTACTGGAATGCAATTCGGAGAACTTCTAGGGAAAGCATTTGTTGATAAATATTTCTCACAAAAAGCGCAGGACAAAGTGAATTCAATGGTAGATAATTTATTATTTGTATTTAAAGATCGAATTAATAAGTTGGATTGGATGTCTTCTGAAACAAAAGTTCAGGCTTTGCTTAAATTGACTTCAATTGGGAGAAAATTAGGGTTTCCTTCAAAATGGGAAGATTTCGGCAGTTTAAATTTTACCAAAGAAGGTTATGTTGAAAATATTCGTGAAATGAACATGTATGCTCACAAGAAAAACATGAGTGAGTTGTATAAACCAATTGATAAACTTAAATGGGGCATGCCTGCTCACATGGTAAATGCTTATTACAATCCTTTGTTGAATGAAATTGCTTTTCCAGCTGGGATTATGCAGCCTCCTTTCTTTGATGAGAACGCTGAAGACGCTGTAAACTATGGTTCAATCGGTATGGTGATTGGTCATGAATTCACTCACGGATTTGATGATATGGGTTCAAAATTTGATGACAAAGGTAATTTTGTAAATTGGTGGTCAGAAAATGATTTAAAATTGTTTAACGAAAAAACAACATTACTTGGTGAAACATTTTCTGGATTTTGTCCATTAGAAGGTCATTGTGTGAATCCTGAATTAACAATGGGAGAAAATATAGCAGATTTAGGAGGATTAACACTTGCTTTTTACGCTTATAAAATGACAGATGAATTTAAATCAGGAATCGTAAAAGATGGCTTCACTCCTGCTCAGCGTTTCTTTATCAGTTATGCTCAGTTATGGAAAATAAACTATACTGATGCTGAAATGAAAAATAGAATTGCCAACGACCCTCATTCTCCAGGAATGTATCGAGTAAATGGCCCTTTAATGAATTGCCCAGAATTTTTTACTGCTTTTGACGTTAAAGAAGGTGATAAAATGAGAAATGTAACAGGGAAAATTGCTAAGATTTGGTAAAAAAATATTCATATTAAAAAACAGACTGAAATTCAGTCTGTTTTTTTTTAGATATTATTTAATATTAATTGCAAATTAAACAAAATGCAATTTTAATTTTCAAGCGTTAACTTAATAGAACACTCTAATATAAGAAGTAGTCAATATAACTTTTTCAATAATTCCAGGTATGAGACCATCCTTTTAAAATTATAAATCGAGTTACTTTTAAGAACGAAACTCAATTTGTTTTGGTTGGAGAAAAAAGGAAAAAGATTTTTATAATGCTAAAAATAATTATTTAGTGTAAATATCTCTCCTTCTTAAAAAGGGGGGGAACCAAAAAAAAGCCCTCAATCGAGAGCTTTTCATTTATTTAATTTCTATTAATTCTGGTGAATAATCATTTTTTCACCATTCACCTTTTTCACTACTAATGACCTGCTATAGTTTAAAATAGCATTCAATGTTTCATTTTTAGGTTCCAATTTGAACTCTTTGGTTTGAGCAACTTCAGGGTATATTTTAACCATATATTGTTTTTAAATAAGTTATATCCCATTAACGGTAAGAAAACTTAATTATTGTATCTATTTCAAAAAATAATATACTATATTTAATCCAAGTTGTACAATTATAAAAAAAATAGATTGAAAATAATCCTAAAATCAATATTCTTAATTTTTATTATTTCTTCTTGTAATATAAAAACTCCAGTAATAACAAGAAAAGTAGAATTGAAAAAATATTTAGAGAATAAAATTCATTTTAAAAACAAACAAGATTACCAAAGAAAATGCTTTACAGAAAAAGATACTATTTTCAATGAAAATAACTATTTAAAATATGTCCTTATAGATACCTTTTTTCATGCTAAAATAAGAATTGGCGGAAAAGATACTATTTTAGGATATTGTTATGATTGCTCATCTGGTTTAATTCCCGATAATATTGAATTTAAAAACAATTCAATTTGTTTCAAAATTGGTTACGGATTTCATTATAGAAAATACGTTTATTTAGAAAACATCAATAATAAAATTATCATTAAAAATTTTGAAACAGCTTTAGCAATAGATATGAAACGAAATATTTTAGCTTATTTAGATGAAACTGACAATAAAATAATAATTGAAAATCTTAAAAATGGAAAAAAACAGATTTTTGAATCGCATTATTCTCCTTCATTCACTCAGTATGCAGAAATTATTCAAAACAAACTCAAATTAAAATTTTCAGATGGAGATGAATTAATAATCAATTTTAAAATGTAGATAAACGGATATAATTTAATTCTGAAAGCTATCTAATACTCTTTCATTACGAAATCCATTATTATCAAGAAACTCTATAAATGCTTTTAATTTTACTTTTATTTCCTTTGGATTCCAATCTGATAATCCTTCCCATTTAACATGTGCTAAAAACTTACTATTTGCATTTGGGACAGATATATCTTCAAATCGAATATGTTCAGTATATCCTTTTATGTGATTTACAAAAGCTGTAGCAACTCGGATGTATCCATTTATTGCTCCTGCTGAAAGTTTTTGACCTGTTAATTCAAGTCTAAATTCTTCAACATAATTGGCCATTTGATTATTAAATGCTTCTTTTGTATCCCAATACTCTTTGTCTTGCTTTGATAATTCCATGATTTGAATTGATTTTATCTCCAAAAATATTTTAATTGACTAATCGAAAAAGTATCTGATGTATAGGTGATTTTAACTGAATGTTTACCTGGTAAATAATCCATAAAATTCTCAGAGAACTTCACTCCTACTTCATCACTGAAAATCCAGAAATTACTTAAAAATGCTTTGTTTTCAATAATCAAAGTAACTGTTTTATTGATTGGATCTATATTTTCAATTGAATATTTAAGATCTTTGACAACTGCTTTTTTATGTTTTAATCCTAAATGAGAAAACCATCTTTCTTGTTTTACACCTACTGCATCATTCCATTCAAAATGAACAGTATAACTTTTATTTAAATCACTTGAAAATGAACTTGAAGAAAAGATTTTCTCGACAGATCCTTGTTTAATGTTAAGAGTTAAAACACTATCTTTTTCAACTTTACCCGTTAAATCATGAACCGTAAATTTTACTTTACAAGAAAATAATTCAGGACAGTCTGAAACCAAATAATAATCTTCTTTTCCTAATACCTCAATTTTTGAAACAATTGCAACATCCTCATAATCTTTTTGAACTGAATATTGCAATGCTTTCCAATTTCCAAAATAATCAATACTTGACCAAGTTGGAGCTTGCCAACAGTCATTTATTTGCCAATATAAAGTGCCCATACAACGAGGCATCCCCACACGATGACTTGCTACAGCAATACTAACCGCTTTTGATTGTGTCAATTGAGAGAAATATACAAACTCTTCGAAGGTCTTTGTTTTACCGTATAAAATCGTAGCTTGTTTTAAAATCATTCCATTTCCAACATAGCTTTTTTGATGGTGTTTCATGACTTTCGATTCCAAACTCCAATCTTTTTTATCAGAAAAGGTTGATAACGTTGAAAATTCAGGAAATGATTGAAATCCATATTCCGCATTAAATCTACCAGACTTTTTTCCGAAATCTTCAATTGGATCTTTTCCATGCCAAACTCCCCAATAATGCATTGTTCCATGGTTGTAGTATTCTTCTTTCCCCCAATTACTTAGCGGTGAAGTATGAATATAAGGCGAATTTGTAAAAGCAGAAATGACAGTCGGAGCTAATTTCTTGAATAAATCATCGTATGCTTTTTCAATTTCTTTTGCATCGTCGCCATAAATATTATATTTCTTTTGGAATCCCCAGTTTTTCCAAGCAACATCGACTTCATTATTCCCATTAAAAAGAGTTAAGCATGGATGAGAAGCTATTCTAGGAATTTGGTATTCAAATTCTTCTTTTACATTTGCCAAATACGCTGAATCACCTGGGTACATGGCACAAGCAAACATTAAATCTTGCCAAACCATAATTCCCAATTCATCACACGCATCAAAGAATACTTCATCTGGATAAAATCCACCACCCCAAACACGAACCATGTTGAAATTACTTTCAGCCATCGTTTCGACCATTTTTCGAATATCAGCATCTTTAACTCTCGTTGGAAAAATATCTTGCGGAATATAATCTCCTCCTTTGCAAAAAATTGATCGACCATTTACTTTAACAACATAACTAGTTCCCCATTGATCAGGCGCTATTACCAATTCTGTTTTTCGAACACCAAATCGAACAGTCAAACTGTCAATCAACTTTCCATTTTCATCTAATAGAATCCAAGTATCTGTGTACATATTTTGACTTCCTTGTCCTCTTGGCCACCATAATTTTGGATTATTCAAAACCACTGATCGAGACAAAGATGTATTAGTTGGCGTAATTGTAACATCTCCAAACATCTTACTTTTCCAAGTGACTTTTTCTGAAACTGGCGTACTTAAAAATAGTTGAAAATCAATATTAGCAGTTGTTTCATTATAATCGATTGTCGTACAGTTTTTGCCAACTATTCTAGTTTTGTTATACCAATGAAGAACAACAGGTTTTAAAAATCCAATTGTATTCATTCTCAAAGCCCAATCCCAACCAAATTGATATTGCGGTTTTCGAACCAATGAAGCAATGGCAATTTTCCCTACATCATTCGTTGCTGGATAATGAAATTTTTCAGTTGCATATCTTTCAGCATGGTACATCACAGCCGGAGTAAATACAACTTTTATAGTATTATACCCACAAATAAGAAATTTTTCAGCTTGAGAACGATAAGGTTTAAAATTATTTTCAGCTTTAAAAAGTAAACTATCATTCAAGTAAACAGATGCATACGTATCAATTCCAGGAAATTCAATTTCAAAATGTTTGGATAATAATTGCTCTTCTGATAAATAAAACTGAGAAGTAAATTCCCACGTATGATCTTCAATCCAACCAAATTTCTCTTCGTTTAAACCATAAAAAGGATCTGGAAGTTCACCATTTGCAATTAAAGATTGTTGAACAGAACCGTGCGTTCCAACATCTATTATTGTTTTTTTTAATGGATGCTTGAAAGTCCAAGTCAATTGTTTGGTCTGACTGAAAGATGTCAATGCGACAATGAGGGTAAATAATAATGTTAATTTCATTTAGTTTTGTTATGTAAATACCTATGTAATAAAAGTAATAACTTAAATCTATATAACGACTTTAATAACTATAATAATGAGATAAAATAAAATATTACAGTAATGAATTAGAAAAAGTTGAATCCTGATTTTAAACATTTACATTGACTTTGATACAAAAAACTAAATATTTTAGGTCGACTTTTATACAAATAATTTAATATTTTAGATTGACTTCGATACAAAAAAATATAAAATTTAGGCTGACTTTGTTACAAAAAAATTAATATTTTAGGTTTACTTTGATACAAAAAAATATAAAATTTAGGTTGACTTTGTTACAAAATATTGTATATTTACATTATTATTAAATATATTAAAACGAAAAGATTTGAATTTTACTCGACTTTTATTGAAAAACTTACACGAATGGAAGATCAGCTCAATTCGTAAACCATTAATATTGAGAGGAGCTAGACAAGTAGGGAAAACTACATTGGTGAAAGAATTCTCTAAATCATATAAGTATAGTATTTTTCTTAATTTGGAAAAAAATGAAGACAAACTATTTTTTGAAAATTTCGCGGATGTAAAAGCCATCTTAGAAGCGTTATGTATTGCAAAAAATATCCCGTCAAAATCAGTAGGCGAAACCCTGTTATTTATTGATGAAATACAAGAATCTCCAAAAACAATTCAACTTCTTCGCTATTTCTACGAAGAAATTCCTGAGTTACATGTTATTTCAGCTGGTTCTTTATTAGAATTTTCATTTCGATATATTCAAAGTTTCCCAGTCGGACGAGTTGAATTTTTATATTTAAATCCATTAAATTTTCAAGAATACCTTTCAGCAATAGAACATGAAAGTGCATTGGAATATTTCAATCAAATCCCTATTAAACCTGTTGCTCACATCACATTGTTATCTCTTTTTCATAGATTTGCTATTGTAGGCGGAATGCCTGAAGTCCTTAAAACAGAAATTAAATCAAAAAACATAGCCGATTTACCCAAGATATATGAAAGTATTTGGTCTACCTATCAAAATGACATTGAAAAATACGCTTCCAATGAGACAGATCGTAAAGTTACCAAACATATCATTACATCGGCACATTTAAACATTGATGAACGGATTAAGTTTCAAAATTTTGGGAATTCAAATTATCGTTCAAGAGAAGTAGGAGAATCTTTTAGACATTTGGAAGATGCTAAAATCATTCAATTAATTTACCCAACTACACAAGTTCAAATCCCAATCAAACCTGACATTAAAAAATCACCCAGGTTACAAATTCTTGATACTGGATTACTTAATTACACCTTAGGAATTCAAGCCTCATTACTTGCATTGAAAGATTTGAGTTCAGCTTATAAAGGAGCAATTATTCCTCATTTAATAACCCAAGAATTATTATCTTTAAATAGTTTGAGTTATCACAAACCAAATTTCTGGGTTAGAGAGAAAAAACAATCCAATTCTAAGGTTGACCTAGTTTATCCATACAAAAATAAGGTTATTCCTATTGAGATAAAATCAGGAAGCACAGGAACGTTAAAATCGCTACATCAATTTATGGACGCTACTGATCATTCGTATGCGATTCGTATTTATGGAGGTGTATTTAGAATTGAAGAAAGTATTACACAGAAAGGAACTCGGTTTTTACTAATGAATTTACCTTATTATTTAGGAACTAAAATCCCTGAATATGTTGAATGGTTTGTTGAGACAAATAAAATTGATTAACGATGATATTTTGAAATATTTTAATTATCATTCATATTCCCCTGACAAATAAAACCATTCTCCATCTTCAAAAACAAAAGTTGATTTCTCATAATGAACTTGTTGCTTTTTTGAACGATCTAAAAAATAGGCTTTAAATTCAACTGTTGTTTCACTGGAATTTAAGATTTCTAATTTTTGCCATTTATT
>CANJKA010000101.1 GCA_947474675.1 Flavobacteriales bacterium | reverse complement strand
TTTGTATTTACAAATTGTACTTTTAAGGGTGCACATCCTGATGTAACATCTGAATTAAATGTAACTACAGGTGTGTTTTCTACTGTAATTGTTGCTGTTGAGCTTAACACTTGATTGCAAAATGGAGCAATACTAATTGCTGCATCTATTAAATCATAAATAGTCGTCGCCGTTAAAATACCAGAAGAAATCGAACCATTTCCTTGATCATCTAATACCAATGTTTGAGTATTACCTGAATTAACTTTATAACTCACAACTGCATTTGGAGTTCCATTAAAATTAATTATGCTACTATTACCCGAACAAATTGTTGTTGTTCCTGAAATAGTTGCTGTTGGTAAAGCTAAAATTGTAATAGTTCCTGTAGCGATTATACTTGAACATAAACTTGTTTGATCGGTTACAATTACACTGTAAACTCCTGAGGTTGATGTTGTAAATGATGACACATTTCCTGGAATAACAGCTCCAGTAGGAACTAACCATGTATAGGAATAATTACCAGTCACTGAAGTGGTAGCTGCAACTGCAACTGGTGTTCCTGCACAAACTGTCGAACTGTTTACTGTAGCTGATGGAGATTGAATGAGTGTTGCTATACCTGATGCACTATTACTAACACAGCCTGTTACAGTATTAGTGACAATAACACTATATGTTCCTGCTATTGAAGTGTTAAAATTTGAAACATTTCCTGGTGCTGCAAAACCATTTGGAACTGTCCATGCATAACTGTAAGTACCTGGGGAACCTGTCGTTGCATTTACATTAATTGATTGTCCAGAACAAATTGTTGGACTGTTCACTACTACTGTTGGCAATGGGTTATTTGCTATCGTGCACGTCACACTATAACTTGAACAACTTGTTACTGTATTCGTTACAACTACACTGTAAACTCCTGCTAATGAAGTGCTAAAACTTGAAACATTTCCAGGTGAAGGGCAACCTATAGGTACTGTCCATGCATAACTGTAAGTACCTGATGGTGTTGTTGAAGCTGTAATTGTGGCACTGCTTCCTGCACAAATAGTTACATTATTAACTGAAACGATAGGTAACGGATTAACATGAATTGTGGCAATTGCAGTATCGGTACAACCATCAGTATTAGTATAAGTTACTGTATAAGAAGTTGTAGTATTGGGAGATAACGTAAATGATGATGAGCTACCTCCGCCATTTGTCCAAGTAAAAGTACCACCTGATGGCGAAGCTGTTGCTGTAACTGTTGCTGGGTTGCCTACACATATTGAAGGTGAATTGACAGTTACAATTGGTGGAGGAATTACCTTAACAGGATAAGTCAATGTTGTGATACAACCACTTACAGAAGTAATAACACATTGGTATGTTGTATTTACTGTTGGTGTTGCAGAAAATGATTGATTGGTACCTAATACTGTTGAATTACCTAATTCTGTCCATGTATAAGAAACACTTCCTGCAGGAGCTGTTAATGTTGTTGACTGACCTGAACATAAATGATCATTTCCGGTAATAGACATTGGAGCACATGTAGCATCAATATAAGCATAACAAAAATGAGCACCTAGAGAACAATCAGCAACAGAATATTTTACTGTAATACATGAACCAATGTAAGGTGTTAAATCGACAAAAACTGGTGTCCAATTTTTAAAGTATTTACTAGAAGTTCCAATCTGTGTGAAACCAGAATTTAAACCGCCAACTACTAAATACTGACCACACGGAATAATGTTCCCATTACAATCGTATATATCAACCTTAAAAAAAGGTTGTTCATTAGCAGGATGGCTAATACCACCATTAATAACAACCGCATAATTATATAAAAATAAAGCATTTGAAGATGTAACTGAAAATTTTTGTTCAAGACAAACGCCTACTGCTCCACCTTGATCTCCATCCCCTAATCTTACAGAATATGAACCCATACCTGGACTTGGGGATACCATTGGAAAACCAGCAAGAGGATCATTTCCTGATGTTGTAATCATTGCTTGATTAGATGAATTATCAAATATTGTTGGTGTAAAATGAGGCATTGATGCTCCAGATGTACCTGATTCGACATGACAACCATAACTTAATCTCCAACCATTCAAATTTCCATCTTCAAAACCAATATTCGTGCAAGCTGGCTGAGTTGATAGTGGGGGTGGAGAAGCATTAATATTCAAAGTATAATCAAAACCATCAATTGGAGTAACAGCATGTAAAAAATTATCAATAAGAATATAATAACATTTACCTATAACTGGGGTAAAAGATGTACCTAGAATAGTTGGTGAACCAGCTCCAGCAAACCAAGTACTTGCTACTAATGTACCTGTTCCAGGCAAACCATCCCAAACAGAAATTGATGGATATATTCCATTAATTGAAATTGGGTAATCAATATTGATATTTAATATATCTGTTGTTGTTGGACAGACGTAATAAACCCAATCACCAGCATCAGATGTCCATGTATAATTGCCAGGTGTAATTGGTATTTGATAATCGCCCGTTGCACCAACTGTAGAACCTGTTACTGAAAAAGGGATCGAAATTGGATTTGCTGCTGCTGTTGCTGCATTATCACCTCCTTGTGCTAATATTATATTCGAAAATAAACAAATCAATATTAGATTTAAATTTTTTTTTTTCATGTATATTTTAATTTATTTTTAATTATCTACGATACTGCTTCGCGGTGTCATATGGTATCGATCTTTAAAATTCATCGGTATTGATGACGTTTTTTGCTCATGGCTTATTTCATATGAAGTATCTAAAAGTTTTAGTAAATGATATTATTTTAATAAGCGATTGATTTCCGAATAAATAAATCATAGACATTTATTTAGGAATGTTTTCCATGAAGAAATTAATGAATAATACTAATATGAGTTAAACTGCTCCAAATAGTAAAATATAAAGATTTTTGAAGACATTTGGATATAAAATAGTAAATAAGCCATATTGTAATTGTAAAAATTAAGTAAATAATTTCTTAACTTGTTTCGATACAAATTTACCTTTTATATAAAATAGAATCAATTGTATTGATACTATTTCAGTTCTATACCTATACAATTAGAATACTACACCCTTAATCATTTTATTGGAAAATTAAGAGTTTGCTTTAATTTAAAAGAAATATTTTTAAGATGTAAAGATTATACAGTTGTATTTTGAATTATATGATTATCTGAATAAAACCTGAATAATTTAATTTTTTATCGTCAAAACTCAATAAATATATTTTATAGAAAATCTTCCAGCCATTAGTTTATCACTTTTATGACAAATCCCACAGTCTAGCTAAAACTCAATTGTAATTTTATTATTACCTAAATAATCATAATACATCTGCCCACCTAAAGTCAGATCTGCTTTAGCACGATTAACAATATAAAATAGTATTGATATAGTCAATATTTGTTTAAAATTTGGATGTTTCAAAAGTTGTAATTTATTTATTGAATCTCCGCTTTTATACCAGAACGTAGAAACCTTACGTTGACAGATTGTTCCTTTGTAAAAAAGAGGAAGATGAATATTTTAGAATTTATAAAAGAATTTCCAGATGAAATTAGTTGTAAAGCTCATTTCAAAGTTCAAAGAGAGCATGAAGGAGTTGTTTGTAAAAAATGCAAATGCTCTAAACATTACTGGTTAAAAGCTAAATGGCAGTGGCAATGTTCTAATTGTAATTTTCGAACTACCCTAAGAAGCGGAACAATGATGGAACATTCAAATATGACTTTTCATAAATGGTATTTAGCAATGCTATTCATGAGTTTCAGTAAAAAAGGAATGTCAGCTTTAGAACTACAACGACAATTGAATCATAGTAGGTATGAAAGCATTTGGTTTATGATGCAGAAAATTCGTAAAACAATGGGAAAAAGGGATAATATGTACACACTAGAAGGGGCAGTTGAATTTGACGAAGGATATTTTGAAAAAGCAACTTCTGAAAAAGTAAAACTTAAACGAGGTAGAGGAAGTCAACGACAAGCAAATGTAGCGGTTATGGCAGAATCGACACCATTAGAAGATATTGAAACAGGAAAAACGAGTAATCATTGTCGATATTTTAAAATGAAAGTACTTACAACCCACCAAGGAAAAGAGATAGAAGATACAATTGAGAAAAACATTGATGAAAAATCAATCATCTTTTCGGATAAAAGTACAAGTTACATTGACATTGCTAAATATGTTGAAACTCATATTATGGTTAAATCCACAAAGGAAACAACAAAAACAACTTTAAAATGGGTTCATATTGCCATAAGTAATGCTAAAAGAACACTTTTAGGAATGTATCATAAAATAAAAGGTAAGTATTTACAACTTTATCTCGATGAATTCTGTTACAAGTTAAATCGAAGATATTTTGGGAATAAGCTCTTTGATAGACTTACATTGGCATTAGCTAAAAGTTACTGGTAAGATAGCGGAGATTCAAAATTAAATAATTAATAGTAATATAAAAAAGTAATAAAACCATTATTAATTAACGTAATAAAAAAAAGGGATAATAAGAAAAAATCCTACTATCCTTTAACTTTTTTAATAAGCTAATTCAATTAATATTTAAAAATAGAAATTGACAAAATTTTTATTTAGAAGCTTTTTTAGCTAATTTCTCCGCTTTTTTTTCTTTTGGCGTTTTAGTTGCTTCTTTTTTAACGTTTTTCTTCGAGTCTTGACTTTTTGCCATGATGATCAATTTTAAATTATTTTATAAATATACATTTAATTTTATTTAATGGATATGAATTTATAATTTATAAAGGAATAATTTAAAATTCATGCTCCGGAATTAAGATTGTATTTAAAAATATAGATTTCAATCCATTAACATTTCATACTTTTTGGCATCGTCCCAAAAAGTATGCAAAAAGGTCTAGCACTTAAGAAATGAAATTACCCATTACGCTTTAAAAAGTGAAATTTCAAAAACTCATCCCGAAGAAAAATCGGGATTCAAACAGTTCGAAATACCTTCCCTTTTTCAATCTATGGGTGCCAATTCAATTTCTTATCTGCGGATCTAAACTTCAAATTTTCAGGTTTTAATAATATTAACCTTATTTAATCCATTTTCCATTTCTCATCTTTTCCTTTAATGTATGGAATCGATTTTGCTGAAAGTTTCGTTTCTAACGCTTTAACTTGAATAATAAGTGCATCTAACTTTGTTCTAAAAACTTGATATTCTTCTCTTGAAATTTGAACATTTAATTTTTGAGAAGTAGTAACTCCAGTTGTACTTTCATATAATTGGTATTCTACATTAGATAATCTATTGTTAAAACTCGGAGGTGTTTCAAATTCTTTTGACGCTTTCAAATCATCACCATAAATCAACATTTCACATTCGTCAAAAGCTAATTCCATAGCTCTCACCTCTTCTAAAAGTTTGATGTCAGTATTTGGATAATTTGTGATTGCTAATTTCATCAAACTCAATTTATCAAAATTCTCATTCATCAACCTACTTGATCCTGAAATACTTCTATTTAATTCAGCAACTTCTTTTCTAAAAGCGAACAACTCCATATTATTTGGCTTAGCAGTAGATTGATTGTTTAGTCCTTTCACGTTGAAATTCGTTTTTGCAACAACAACTTCTGAAACCCCATTTTTCACCAAAACAACTTCAACCGAATAAATTCCTGCAGTCACTAAAAACCCATCATCCCCTGAATCATATCTACCTGGTTTTTGTTTATTTGGATTAATTGGAGAAGTAGATTCCATACGTAAATTCCAACTTAAACGACTAATTCCTTTCGAAGGTGAACTCGTCATTTTTTTAATTTCCACTCCTTCACTATCACGAATGATCCAAATTAATTTAGCACTTTCTTCTTGACTTTCTTTTCTTAATTCCTCGAAAGAAGGATATGGAACTTCCTTTTTATCTTTTTCTAACGCTTTTTCTTTCTCCTGACGAATCGATTTTAATGATTCATAATCGTCTTTCATATAGATTGAAAAAACAGCTCCAAAAGTTGGGTTTTCAGCCATAAAATAATTTGCTCCTTGAGATCCAGCTCCTGTTAATCCTAATGGAGATGTTGGAATATAAACCAATACATCTTTCACAGGATATAAGAATGCTTTTTTATCTAATGTTTCCTTTGTTAGATTTCTTAAAGGAGAATAATTATCTAATACATAAAATCCTCTACCAAAAGTAGCTGCTACTAAATCACTTTCTCTTTTTTGAATATCAAGATCGTATACTGCAATTGTTGGTAAACCACTTAATTTTGTCCATACCTTACCTCCATCGTTTGAGAAATAAGCTCCGAATTCTGTTCCTACAAATAATAAATTTGGATCTAAATTATCTTGCTTAATACAGTAAATTGAACCTCTAACAGGAAGATTTGAAGAAATACTTACCCATGTTTTTCCTTTGTCAGAACTTTTGAATAAATAAGGTTTAAAATCTCCTGAACGGTGATTGTTAAAGACTGCAAATACTTCATTTTCATTGAACAAAGAAGCAGTTATCATGTTTACTCTCGTATTAGCTGGAACACCTGCAAATGTTGTTATTTTCGTCCAACTTGCACCTGAATTATCTGAAATTTGAATTGCTCCATCATCCGTTCCTGCGAACAATAAACCTGCTTTCTTCGGAGATTCATCTAAGGCAACAATGTTTCCATAAATTGTAGTCGATTGGTTTTTCATGACCGCATCAATTGACCAAACTTGGCCCATCACTTTCAATTTATTTCTATCTATTTGTTGTGTTAAATCTGGTGAAACAGTTGACCAATCATCTCCTTGATTCGTTGATTTGAATACTTTATTTGCCGCAAAATATAAGGTATTATGATCATGCGGAGAAATTAATAAAGGTGCATCCCAATTCCATCTATAAGCAGCTTCTCCTTTACCAGGTAATGGTTGAATTGCAATTTTTTCTCCGGTAACTTTATCGTAACGTATTAATCCACCGTATTGAGATTCAGCATACGCAATGTTCGGATTTGTTGGATCAATCGCTGATTCAAAACCATCTCCACCGCATGTATTATACCAATCTGAATTAACTATCCCAGCATTATTGATTGTCGCTGATGGTCCGCCTAATGAGTTATTATCTTGTGTTCCTCCGTAAATATTATAAAATGGACTAGCGTTATCTGTAGCCACTTTATAGAATTGAATGATCGGTAAATTATCATAAAAACTCCATTCTTTCGCATGATTATACGTTTCATATATTCCACCATCACACCCAACAATCCAGTGATTTCCATCTGTTGGGTCAATCCAAATACAATGATTATCTACATGTTTTAATTCTTCTCCCGTTTCAACAAATGTTTTTCCTCCATCAATTGTATGGTGCAACCAAGTGTCCATTGCGAAAACTTTATCTCTATTCGTTAAATCACAAATAATTTCTTGGTAATAATTTCCACTTGTATTGTAACCTGACATTTTAGTCCAGTTTACCCCTTTATTTGTTGATTGAAAAAATCCACCCTTTTCATTTTTTCCTTCAACAATTGCATAGACATAATTTTCATCTACTGGTGAAACTGCAATTCCGATTCTTCCCATCTCCCCTTTTGGTAAACCTGCATTACTTTCAACCCACGTTTTTCCACCATCAATTGATTTATAGATATTTGATTCTGGTCCACCTCCAACGTATGTATATTCTTGTCTACGTCTCTGATGAGCAGCTGCATATAAAATATTAGGATTTTTAGGATCAATTGCTATTTCTGAAATTCCCGTTTCATCTGAAACGAACAACGTTCTTTCCCATGTTTTTCCACCATCTGTTGATTTGTAAACACCTCTTTCACCACCTGTGCTCCATACAGGACCATAAGCAGAAACCCAAATTGTATTTTCGTCCGTTGGATGAATGATAATATTACCAATGTGTTCCGATAATTTCAATCCCATGTTCGTGAAACTTTTTCCTCCGTCCATTGATTTATAAACACCATCACCATATGCAACCGCACGTTGATTGTTGTTTTCACCCGTTCCCACCCAAATTGTATTTGAATTCGATGGTGCAATTTCTAAGCATGCGATTGAATAAGAACCATAATTATCAAAAATAGGATTGAAAGTTGTTCCATGATTCGTTGTTTTCCAAACTCCACCAGAAGCCGCAGCAACATACCAAGTATGAGGTGCTGAAGAATGAATCGCAATGTCACCAATTCTGCCAGAAGTACTAGCAGGACTAACTAATCTAAAGTTTAAGCCTCCTACAGTTCCGTCGTTAAAAATGGTCGTGTCTTTTGCTACTGGTTTCTTTTGTGCAAAAGTTGAAATGGAGAGTAATACGAATGCTGAAAGTGTAAGAAATTTATTCATAATCTAGTTATCGTTTTAAGGCGTTAAAGCTAGTTAAAATTTCAGATTTATTTGTTAAAAAGTTGAAATTTAAAAAGATGGTAAAATAGTATTGTTTACTCGTTTTTTGAACCAAATAAGGACATATAAGAACTAGTTAATGTTGGATTATTAATGTTTGATGTTGAATTATTGACAATCAACCATTAAAAATTAAACATTCAACATCTTTTTATTGAACCATATAAGGGATATGAAGACATATAAGTGAGAGTTATAATATGCTAAATTTGATTTAAATTAATTTCACTCAGCACTTATATGAAACCTTATATGGTTCAAAAAAATAAACCAAATATGGCATAATGGTTAGAAATATTATAACTAACAGCTAAATAACACTAAAACAAAAAGTCATTATACGGATAACGAATTTTGAAAATACGTTTCACTTCTTCGTACACTACTTCTTTCAATTCTTCGATGTTTTCTTTTTCTTGACAGGATATGAAAACACATTTCTGACCATTTAATTTCGCCATCCATGTTTTTTTCAATTCTTCTAAGGAATAATTTTCTTTCAACATTGGAGATGGATCGTCCTCGTCTTTTTGAACGAATTTATAGGCGTCAATTTTATTAAAAACTAGAATTACTGGTTTTTCAGTTTTATCTATTTCAGCTAACGTTTCGTTTACAACTTGATATTGATCTTCAAAACCAGCGTGAGAAATATCTAATATGTGAATCAATAAATCTGCCTCTCTTACTTCATCAAGTGTCGATTTAAACGATTCTACCAATTGATGTGGAAGTTTACGAATAAATCCAACTGTATCTGTTAAAAGGAAAGGCAAGTTTTCGATAACCACTTTTCGGACTGTTGTATCTAAAGTGGCGAATAATTTATTTTCAGCAAATACTTCTGATTTACTCAACATATTCATCATCGTGCTTTTACCAACATTCGTATAACCAACTAAAGCAACACGAACTAATTGACCTCTATTTCCACGTTGAACGATTGTTTGTTTATCCAAATCTTTCAACTTTTCTTTCAGAAGAGCAATTTTAGTATGGATAATTCGTCTGTCGGTTTCAATTTGCGTTTCACCAGGTCCACGCATTCCAATTCCTCCTTTTTGGCGTTCAAGATGCGTCCAAAGATTTGTTAATCGTGGAAGAGAATATTGTAATTGAGCTAATTCAACTTGCGTTTTTGCACTCGAAGTACGAGCACGACTAGCAAAAATATCTAATATCAGATTATTTCTATCTAATACTTTAATTTGAAGAATCGTTTCAATGTTTCTTAATTGAGAAGGAGAAAGCTCATCGTCAAATATCGCTAAATCGATACTGTTTTCAAGAACATAATCTCGGATTTCTTCCATTTTACCCTTACCAACAAAGGTTTTAGGGTTTTCAATAGTCACTTTTTGTAAAAAAACTTTATCCGTAATTGCACCAGCCGTTTCAGCCAAAAAACGCAATTCATCGATGTATTCTAAGGCGGTTTCTTCGGTCAGTTTTTGCGTAATGATTCCAACAAGAATACATTTTTCTTCAACCGCATCAACTAATATATGACCTTCTTCCATTATTTTTTGAGTGTTTTAACAAACGATACTAACATTTTACGCTGATCTTCTGGAATTAATCCTTCAAAAGGAGGCATTGCGTTTTTACCATGTTTAATTCTATCTAAAATTTCTTCATCAGATAGTTTACTTATGGATAAATCTTTCGCTTGCGACGCACATAATTTACCATCAGATCCGTGACAAACCGTACATTTTGATAAAAACAAATCCTTTGCATCAGCAACTGTAAATGGTGTTTTTATTTCTTCTTTAGAAACCTCAACCTTTTCAGGTGAATTTTCAGAACACGAAGTTAAACTGAATAAAATTCCGAAAAATAATATTCTTAAAACCATCCCCCTCCTAAAATAGTTCTCATAGGCCAAGGAATTGAAATAATTACAAGAATTAAAGCAATCGTGTACCAAACAATAATTTTTTTATGTTTTACAATTGGAGCAACAGATTTTTCTGCTTTTTTTCTACCAATCGTCATTAAAACAACTGCAATTACCATTAATAGAATGTGTTCCATCCCGTAAAAACGAAACATAGGATTTTTCATCCATCCTTCTTCAAACTGAACTTTAGAAGAACTGAAATACAAAATAAATCCACCCAATGCTTGAATATGGAAAAACATCATTGCAAATAAATTCAATTTTTTATCTCGTGCTGTATATTCACCATTGCTTTTTCTAGCAACAGCATTAAAAATTGCCAAAATTAAAAAGATTAGAGCTACCCATCTAAAACCTGAGTGAGCATGTAAAAGTACGTTATTCATTTTTATGTTTTTTAACAAAAATAACCAAAAAGACGAATTGAACTAGAATAAAAGTAGTATTATTTTATTTTGAAGTCCAAGCAGTAATTTCGAGTCAACTTCAAAAGCTAGCGACAAAGAAAAATAAAGCTTAATTAAAATGGTATTTTATAAAACCTAAATTCACACTTTGACTAATAATTCTCTTACTTTTTCTTGATAAGAGAAAGTGTTAGCTTTCGAAGGATAAGCAAAAATCAAGGATCTTTCCAAGGAATTTTTCACTCCATTCTATTACGTGAAATCGCAGGTAAATACTTTCCTTCACGCTTTTTTTCGCTGAAAAAGCGAAACGCGATTACGGAAAAATTTACAGCTAATTCTGAGGAAAGACGAATTAAAATTTAGCTTCGCATCTAAATTTCAAAGCAATCCTAAGGTTCAATAAAAATTTTCATAAAACCTTAACTTTTAGTATTGATCCATAAAAATTCTTCTTGAAGAAAAATCGGATTCAAACAATTCGAAATACTTCCACTTATTGCCCGATGAACCCAATTTAATTTATTAGGTATGGGACTAAACTTCGATTTTTTTTAAGTTTTATTAATTTCACAATAATTTAAAAAACAGATCTCTTCACTTCGTAATAATTTTAACCTATAAAAGTGAAAGATTTAATTGCTTTTCATTAATTTCACGAACTTATTAGATATTATTAAAAAACTATGAAATACTATATCTTCATCTTATCTCTTATTTTTACAACTGTTTACGGTCAAGATTTGGCACCTACAAACGGCGTGAAAGCTTCAGAATCTTCTTATTACGTTTTAAAAAATGCAACTATAATTGTATCTCCGCTTAAAACAATTAAAAATGGTTCAATTTTAATTAAAGACAACGAAATAATTGAAGTTGGTACTTCAGTTACAATTCCAAAAGACGCCGTAATAATTGATTATACAGGGAAAACGATTATCCCTTCTTTTATAGAAACATTTAGTAATGTTGGAATGCCAGTTTCAGAAACGAACGTATCTTATCAAAGAGGTTCTGAAATTGAATCCACAAAATTAGGTTCATATTATTGGAATGAAAGTATTCACCCTGAAGTTGACGCAAGTTCGCTATTTGAAATCAATGTAAAGTCAAATGATGAATTGATCAAAATGGGATTTGGTTTAGCTGCAACACATGTACAAGACGGTATATCTAGAGGAACAGGTGCGTTGGTTTCATTAGGAGAAAATAATCCAACAAAAGAAATGATTTCTCCTGAAATTGCGAGTTATTTTTCATTTAAAACAGGGACTTCAAAACAATCCTATCCATCTTCACAAATGGGAAGTATTGCTTTATTGAGACAGACATTTTATGATTTACAATGGTATTCAAATTCAACTAAACTAGAAGGAAACCTTTCTTTAAATGCGCTTGAAAAACAAATTTTAATTCCAATGATCTTCCAGGTTGAAGACAAATGGGAAATTTTTAGAGCGGCTAAAATTGGCAGCGAATTCAATTACAATTTCACTATTTTAGGTGCTGGGGATGAATACGGTGCAATTCCTCAATTAAAATTATTGAAAAATGCCTTAATCATTCCTATTAATTTTCCAGATGCTTTTGAGGTTCAAGATCCTTATATTTCTAAAGAAATTCCTTTGAGTGATTTGAAGCATTGGGAATTAGCTCCTTCAAATCCTTTTTTATTGGAACAAAACAATATTCCTTTTTCGATTACTTCTTTTGGACAAAAAAATGCTGAATCGTTTTGGAAAAACATTCGTAAATCGATCGAAAGAGGACTATCTCCTTCAGATGCTTTGAATGCGTTAACACTTGAACCTGCTAAATTATTGAAAATTGACAAACAATTTGGAAGTATTGAAGCAGGAAAGAAAGCAAGTTTTACTGTATTTGATAAAAATCCATTTGATGAAGAAGCGAAAGTTATGGAAGCATGGATTTTAGGAACTCAAAAAATATTTGAAAAAGATATTGTGCATGACATCAGAGGGAAATACAATGTATTAATCGAAGGAGTTCAATATCCTTTAGAATATACTGGAACTTCAGATCGTTTAGTTGGGAAAATTAAAACCTTGAAAACGAGCACGGATGTCAAAACAGGAATCTCAAAAACAGATACAGTATTTGTAAATACGGTTACAAAATTAATTGACAACGATGTTTCTATTCAATTCAATTTAGATGATAAAAACTGGAAAGGAAGTGTTAATCTTCATGGAGTAGTTAATAGTAAACTCGGAATATTTGAAGGAGACGGAACTTTACCAAACGGAAAATGGATTAAATGGTCAGCAATTAGAAATTCAAAAGTTGAATCTCCTGTTGAAGAAAATAACAAAATAAAAGTTGACTCAAATTTCAATGCGAAAATATGGTATCCAAACATGGCTTATGGTTTTGATTCATTGCCTGGAAATCAAACATTGGTCATACGAAATGCGACTATTTGGACCAACGAAAAAGAAGGTATTCTAAAAAATGCAACCATTGTTACTGAAAAAGGGAAAATTATCTTTGTTGGGACAGGTCCTTACGTTACACCCGTTGGAGCAAGAGAAATCGATGCGAAAGGGAAATATGTTACTTCTGGAATAATAGATGAACATTCACACATTGCTATTTCAAAAGGAGTAAATGAAGGTGGGCAATCTATAACTTCAGAAGTGAATATTGGTGAAGTCGTCAACAATGATGACATCACTATTTATCGCCAATTAGCAGGTGGAGTAACTGCTGCACAATTATTACATGGTTCAGCAAATACAATTGGTGGACAATCAGCATTAATTAAATTAAAATGGGGACATACTCCCAATGAAATGATCATTCCAAATGCACCAAAATTCATTAAATGTGCTTTAGGAGAAAATGTAAAACAATCAGGATATGGAGATGGAATTCGTTTTCCACAAACAAGAATGGGAGTTGAACAAATTTTCTATGACGGTTTTACTCGAGCAATTGCATATCACGAGGAATGGGTAAAATACAAAGCTGGAGGTAAACATGCTGGTGTTGCACCAAGAAAAGATCTAGAATTAGAAGCACTTTGGGAAATTCTAAACAACGAACGATTTATCACTTGTCATTCATATGTTCAATCTGAAATTATGATGTTAATGCACGTTGCAGATTCAATGGGATTCAAGGTAAATACATTTACACATATTTTAGAAGGATATAAAGTAGCTGATAAAATGGCGAAACATGGAGCTGGAGCATCAACTTTTGCAGATTGGTGGGCCTATAAATTTGAAGTAAATGATGCGATTCCATACAATGCTAAATTGATGACAGATCAAGGAGTTATTGTTGCGATTAATTCTGACGATGCTGAAATGGGAAGACGTTTAAATCAAGAAGCAGCGAAAAGTGTTAAATACGGAGGGATGTCTGAAGAAGAAGCTTGGAAAATGGTGACTTTAAACCCAGCTAAATTATTACATTTAGATGATAAAATGGGAAGTTTAAAAGTAGGAAAAGATGCGGATATTGTTATTTGGTCTGCCAACCCATTGAGTATCGAAGCTAAAGTTGAACAAACAATAATAGACGGTGAAATTCTTTTTGATACGGCAAAAGATTCGATCATGCAAATAAGAAATCTAGAAGAAAAAGCAAGAATCATATCAAAAATGTTAGGTTCGAATGAAGGTGGAGAAGCTAAACAACCATTTTCTAGAAAAAGAAGAGGACATTTTCATTGTAATACGGTTGGAGAAGAAGCTTTGGAAGAAGTGAATGGACATTGATTCTAACAATTAACTAATTGAAATTGTGATAAATGGTTGTCAAAAGTAAAACTCTTTTTATATATTTATACTCTAATTCAAAAATTAATGCGATTAATTCTATTCTTCTTTTTAATTTTTAGCCACTGTCTTTTTGGTCAAGATGGAATTGGTGTTTATATTCCTGGTGATTCAATAACTGATTATTCATCTGGACATAGCCCATTAGTAATCGAATCGACCATTATCAGTGAACTTAGTGTTAATTTTAGTATTGTAAATACAACAGGAGTAGATCAAAATTACAGAGTGATTCGTTGGCAAGAAGCGAATGTTCCGAGTACATGGACAGATGCTGTTTGTTTTGGAATTAATTGTTTTAATCCTTCTACTGATAATCCTTGGTGTTCTTCTGCGGTTCTTATTAATGCATTATCAATATCGAACAATTCTTCGACCTCGCTTTATTTTCATGCTACGCCAGACAGTTATGCCATCGCGAATTATAAATTATATATTGGTACAGACTGTTCTGATTTTGTCGATTCTATTTCCATTCAAATTAATTACCTAACCAATGGAGTAGATGAATTGGTATCGACTCCTATGTTTGAAAAATATTATTTTTATAATTGAATAAAGTGAAAAAGAATGAGAGTAGAAAATCGAACAAATAACTTTTAAAGTATATTCTACCTGAGATATTACCTCATTCTTTTTTATTTCTTAGAGTTTGAACAGAATGTAAG
>CANJKA010000100.1 GCA_947474675.1 Flavobacteriales bacterium | reverse complement strand
TTCAACAATTCATTTCAACAATTCATTTCAACAATTCATTTCAACAATTCATTTCAACAATTCATTTCAACAATTCATTTCAACAATTCATTTCAACAATTCATTTCAACAATTCATTTCAATAATTCATTTCAACAATTCATTTCAACAATTCATTTCAACAATTCATTTCAACAATTCATTTCAACAATTCATTTCAATAATTCATTTCAACAATTCATTTCAATAATTCATTTCAATAATTCATTTCAACAATTCATTTCAACAATTACCAGGATTAAAATCCTGGTCTATGGTTATTTGTTGTCCTCTAATAATTTCTTTTTTTCAATTAAAATTTCGTCACATTTTGGGCAAAACTCATGTTCTCCTGATAAATATCCATGAATTGGACATACACTGAAAACTGGTGTAATTGTAATGTAAGGCAATCTAAAATTCGAGATTACTTTCTTCACCAAATTTCTACACGCTTCTGCCGAACTGATTCTTTCATTCATGTATAAATGTAGAACCGTACCTCCTGTGTATTTACATTGTAACTCATCTTGTAACGTTAACGCTTCAAATGGATCAGCCGTATAATCAACTGGTAATTGAGAACTGTTTGTGTAATAAACATTATCGTCAAAACCTGCTTGAATAATTGATGGGAAACGTTTTTTATCTTCTTTTGCAAAACGATACGTTGTTCCTTCTGCTGGTGTTGCTTCAAGATTGTAAAGATTCCCTGTTTCTTCTTGGAATTCTTTCATTCTCAAACGAATAAGATCTAATACTTCATTTGCAAAATCAACTCCTGTTTCGCTTGAAACATCGTCTTTATCATCGGTAAAATTTCTTACCATTTCATTGATTCCATTTACTCCGATTGTAGAGAAGTGATTTCTGAAATGAGTTAAATAACGTTTTGTATAAGGATATAAACCTCTGTCATACATGTCTTGAATAAAAACTCTTTTCTTTTCTAAAGTTGATTTTGAGATTGTCAATAAATCGTCTAATCTTCCCAATAAAGCTTTTTTATCTCCTTTGTAAATAAAACCTAAACGAGCCATATTGATAGTTACAACACCAATACTTCCTGTCATTTCAGCACTTCCAAATAATCCGTTTCCTCTTTTCAATAATTCTCTTAAATCCAATTGCAAACGACAACACATACTTCTAACCGCATTTGGTTTGTAAGCTAATGGATTTTCAACTTTTTCTCCATTTTCATCAAAAACAAATTGACTTCCGATGAAATTTTGAAAATATGAAGATCCTATTTTAGCCGTATTTTCGAATAATAGATCCGTGTTTTCTCCATACCAGTCAAAGTCTTCAGTAATATTTACTGTTGGGATAGGAAAAGTAAACGGTTGTCCATTTGCATCTCCTTCTGTCATTACAGTATAATATGCTTTATTGATCAAATCCATTTCTTTTTGGAAATGTTTGTAGCACAATTCAGTTGGCGTTTCAACACCTCTTTCTTTAGCCGCAATCAATAACGCTTCATCAGTCAAGTTTTCAAATAAATGATGATCGTTTTTTGTTGGAATTTGATCTTTTAAATCCGACGGAGCAACCCAATCCAATGTAATATTGGTGAATGGTGATTGTCCCCATCTTGCTGGCACATTTAAATTATAAACAAAACTTCTAACCGCTTTTAAAATTTCTTTATACGATAATTGATCTTTAAAAACATAAGGAGCTAAATACGTATCGAAAGAACTAAATGCCTGAGCACCTGCCCATTCACTTTGAAGAATTCCTAAGAAATTAGCCATTTGCCCCAATGCTTCTCTGAAATGTCCTGGAGCTTTACTTTCAACTCTTCCTCTTACTCCGTTAAAACCATCGTTCAACAAAACTCTTAAACTCCATCCAGCACAATATCCAGTCAAACAATCTAAATCGTGAATGTGAATATCTCCATTTCTATGAGCAACTCCTTCTTCGTTCGTATAAACTTTGTCTAACCAATAATTTGCAATGATTTTTCCAGCAACATTATTAACCAATCCAGCATTTGAATAAGATGTATTTGCGTTTGCATTAATTCTCCAATCTGTTTGACTGATATATTCTTCAATCGTCTGTGTACTATTCACATACGTAGTATCGTTCACTAAACCTTTACTATTTTCTCTTTGTAATTTACGAGTATGACGATACAACATAAAAGAACGCATAACATCAAAATAATTTTGATCATACAATTCTTTTTCTATTAAATTTTGAAGTTCTTCAACAGACCAAACATCTTTTTTATCCAAAGACGTAACTATGTTATCAAAAACAGATTTATTATAATCTATTCCCACACTTAAAAACCCTTTTTCAATAGCTTGTTCTACCTTAAAACTTTCGAGCATTTTATACTCCCCATTTCTCTTAATTACAAATTTTTCCATACTAGTAAATTATATTCCGTTAGTTTGATTTCGGTGTTTAATTGAACAATTCAAAAGTATAAAAGTTTCATCATTAAAAGATCATTTTATCCATATTAAGTTTATAACAAAAATCTGTTGAAAAAAATATTCATGTGTCACATCAATAGTTTCAACGTACACAAAAGCCTTTTAAACATAGAATATTTAATTATTATTTGCTTTTCATTTTTATATTAATTACTATCAAGAAGTTCAATAAAAACAGATTTAATTAAGATAAATTAGTCCCTTACTTAAATCTGTTTTATATTTGCACTTTCAAAATAAAAAAACGAAAGATGAATCTGAAAGAAATTGAGGAAATATACAATTTACCATTTTTGGAACTTGTCCATAAAGCTCAAATAGTTCACCTTGAAAACTTCAATCAAAACGAAGTTCAGGCAAGTACATTGATAAACATAAAATCTGGTGGCTGTGTCGAAGATTGTTCTTATTGCTCTCAATCAGTAAAGAATAATTCGAAGATTAAAATTCACAAATTAATGTCAACTGAAGAAGTTTATAATCTTGCCGTTGAAGCTCAAAAAAATGGTGCCTCTCGTGTTTGTTTGGGAGCAGCTTGGAGAGAAATACGCGACAATTCAGACTTTGATACAATCTTAGACATGGTAAGATCTATTAAGTCCTTAAAAATGGAAGTTTGTAGTACTTTGGGGTTTGTAACGGAAGAACAAGCGATGAGACTTTCAGGCGCAGGATTAGACTATTACAATCACAACATTGAAACTTCAAAAGAAAACTATTCAAATATTGTAACTACGCATACTTTTCAGGATAGATTAGATACTTTAGAAATTGCTAGAAAAGCTGGAATGAAATTATGTTCAGGTGGAATTATCGGCATGGGAGAATCAGTCGAAGATCGTTTAAGTATGATTCTTTCTTTGGCTTCTATGAATCCTCCTCCAAATTCCATTCCTGTTAACGCATTAATTCCTATGCAAGGAACTCCAATGGAAGAAGAAACTTCAACAACAGTTTGGGACCTTGTGAGAACTATAGCAACAATGCGAATTGTGATTCCAAAAAGTTCAGTCCGTTTATCTGCTGGAAGAGAACGATTATCGAAAGAAGGTCAAGCTTTGTGCTTTATGGCTGGTGCTAATTCTGTATTCTTAGGGGAAAAATTATTGACTACTTTGAATCAAACGATTGCGGAGGATAAGGATATGTTTGAGATTTTAGGGTTGAGGATGAAGTGATTTTTCTTAAAAAAGCACTTCTTCAAAACTTAAAACTTCGATCTTCCCTTTTGTCGGAATCATATTTGACCAAACCCAATTATAATGCTCGATCACTTGCTCTGCTTTTAAATGAGGTCTATCACCAGTAGTGTGACAATCTTTCACTACAACAATATTAAAATCCTTTGTTAAAGCGGATTGAATTGTTGATTCTACACAAAAGTCAGTTGCACAACCAGTTATATATAAATCATCGATATTCAACTCTTTTATTCTACTCAATAACAACGAATTATAAAACACATCGTTAGCATATTTATCAATAAAAATATCTGATTTTTTCACTTTTAATTCATCTAACAATTCCCATTCAGTAGTATTTGGAATAAATTCATTCATGGAAGAACCATCATGCTGAATAAAAATAACAGGGGAATTCGAGTTTCTAAATTGCTCTGAAAGAATATTAATTCTGGAAACAACTCCCTCAGTATCAAACCGTGGTGTTTTAGCAGTAAATGATCCTTTCTGCATATCGATAATTAAGAGGGCTTTTCTATTCGGCATTTTGATTAAAGTCTAAAAAAATGATGATTATCTACATCAAAGATATAAATAGAACTCAAACAATCGAATAATAAAATCTTTTATTTAAAATCAGCAAAGCACCACTACTCTCTCCTCTTTTAAAAGTTCATCAATCGTTTCATTAACAATCATTTTTGAAACCCCACGTTCCGTTTTACTTGCAATTTCTACAGAAATTCAAACATAGAAATAAATCGAAAAAATGGCAAAACCTCTTTAAAACCAAACATCTTTATCTCCAAAACTAAAGACACTGCTCAAGCTTCTTTTCCTACTTGTTCTTGCGAAAAAAGTGAACCAGAATGAATCAATAAAATCAGAAACAACCACTAAAAAATTGTCGTAACAGTAAATCTAGTTAGAAATTCCATGAAATATTGATTTAACCCTAAAAATTCGTACCTTTACTACTCAAAACACAAGATTATCATGGTTATAGCCAATCCAATATACGACGTTGTCTTCAAAAGAATGATGGAGAACGAGAAAGTTGCGAAGTTCTTTATTGGAACTTTATTGGAGCAAACTATTGAAACGGTTGTTGTTAAACCTCAAGAATTTACCTATACAGACCGGCTTGCAGGACTATCCGTTTTTCGATTGGATTTTATTGCTACCATCAAAACAGAATCTGGTGAATTGAAAAAAGTATTGATCGAAATTCAAAAAGCAAAGAACCAAATTGATTTGATGCGTTTTCGTAATTATCTAGGCGAGCAGTACAAGAAAGAAGATTCACACAATGATGAAAAAATAATTTTACCTATTACAACCATTTATATTTTAGGTTTCAAGATAGCTGAAATTGAAACTCCTTGCCTAAAAGTTGAACGCAATTACAAAGATCTTGTCAATAAAACGAATTTAAAAACAAAAAGTGATTTCGTAGAAAAACTGACGCACGATAGTTTTATCGTCCAAGTTGACCGAATTACGGATCGTTTCCAAACCAGATTGGATAAATTATTGAGCGTATTCGAACAAACCAACTTTGTTGAAAACACTAAAATCATCAAAGAATACATGCATGAAACTGATGTTGAAGAAGTGAAAATTATCACCGACATTTTACATCACAGTGGCACAAATCCAAAAGAACGCAAGCAAATCGAAGACGAGCAAGAAGCATGGAGATCAGTGAATGCCATGTTTGAAGACAAAGAAAAAGAACTACTTAAAACTCTAAAGGAAACGGAAAAAGCTTTGAATGAGAAAGAGAGTGAAATTAATGAGAAGGATAAAGCTTTAAATGAGAAAGTGAGTGAAATTAACGCAAAGGATAAAGCTTTAAATGAGAAAGATAAAGCGTTAGAAGAAATGGCTAAACAAATCGAGGAGATGAAACGTAAATTGGGAGAAAATTAAATTTCCGAAAATCAGGAGATCTCCATTTCCACTTTCTCTTTCAATAACTCACTAATCGATTCATTTACAATCATTTTTGAAATGACAAACGAGTTCAAAAGTGACCATTTATCTATTGAAAAAGCAGTATTTGCAAATAAATTTTGGTGTTCATTTTCTAAATCATCGATTTTCTTAAACCCAATTTCTAATTCATGAATTGAAGAGCCAATCATGGCATAATGAGACATGATTTTTTGAAGCTCATGTTGAATATCAAGGATCTCATCTTGGAAAAAATTACCCCATTTCTGATCTGAAACAATTGTTTTGTTAATCGATTTACAAGAAATAGATTGAGCAATTTTATTGGCTGAAAAATGAGCAAATGCCAAAGCTTCTAACAATGAATTAGAGGCCAATCTGTTTTTACCATGCATTCCTGTATTCGAACATTCTCCTATTGCAAATAAATTCTGAACATTCGTTTCTCCAAATTCATCCACTACAATTCCTCCACATTGATAATGAGCAGCTGGAACAATCGGAATTAAATCGTGACTAATGTTATATCCTTTTCCTTCACAATATGCTAAAATGGTTGGAAAAGAACGTTGAAATTTTTTAAACTCAATGTGTCTACAATCAAGATAAACATGCTCTTGATTCGAATTTTTCAATTCACTTAAGATCGATTTCGTAACAATGTCTCTTGTCGCTAATTCTCCTCTAACATCGTAATCAAACACAAATCTTTTTTCCTCTTTGTTTACAATATGTGCACCCGCTCCCCTTACCGCTTCTGAAATCAAAAACATGGGGGACATTTCTTTTTCATAAAATGCCGTTGGATGAAATTGAATAAAATTCATACCTTTTACAACCGCTCCTACTTTCTTCGCTAAAGCAATTCCATCACCAGTAGCAATTTTTGGATTGGTTGTAAACTGAAATATTTGACCACAACCACCTGTAGATAAAACAACGACTTTCGAAAAAAGTACTTTTATAGATTCAGAGATAGAGTCCAAAACTTTAACACCGTCTAAAACTGTTGTCCCATTTTCTTTTCTACTGACCAATTCAATCACACGAAAATGGTTATACATTTGAATGGATGGAAATTCTTTTATTTTCTTTAATAATGAATTTTCAACTTCACTACCTGTTTGATCTTTTGAATGAATAACACGAGGAAATGAATGTCCACCTTCTAATACAGCTTCTTTATCTCCCGCTTTATTTTTAGTAAAATCAACTCCCCATTTTTCTAATTCTAGAATTCGTTCCGGAGCTGAGTAAATTATTTTTTTTACGATTTCTTCGTTACACAGTCCACCTCCAGCACTTAAAGTATCGTTGATATGATCTTGAAATGAATCTTGTTTTAAATCGAAAACACCTGCGATACCACCTTGCGCATATCGTGTATTTGACTCAAAATCATCTGATTTAGTAAATACGGCAATTGATAAATCATTCCTTAATTCGGCCAATTTAATAGATAATGATAATCCCGCAACACCTGATCCAACAATAATTACATCTACATTCTCCATCTTCTATTTTATTTGCAACATTCTTTCAATTGGCACTTTTGCTTTTTCAATTAATTCAGCAGAAATACTGATTTCAGGTGTTTCATTTAACAAACAATTATACACTTTTTGAAGCGTATTTACTTTCATATAAGCACATTCTCCACACGCACAAACATTGTCATCATATATCGGAGCAGGAACAAGTATTTTATTTGGAACTAATTTCTTTAAACCATGTAAAATCCCTTCTTCAGTAGCCACAATAAATACATCTGCATCTGATTGAATAATGTATTCTTTCATTTCAGAAGTAGACCCAATAAAATCAGAATATTTTAATATTTGCTGTTCAGATTCAGGATGAGAAACAATTTTTGCTTTTGGGTATTTTAATTTTAATTGAATTAATTTTTCCAATGAAAAGGATTCATGCACAACACATGCTCCATCCCACAAGATCATATCTCTCCCTGTTTTCTTCATGATATAAGCTCCTAAATTTTTATCAGGAGCAAATATAATTGGAGTATCTAATGGGACAGATTCTACAACTTTTAATGCATTTGAAGAAGTACAAACTATATCGCTCATTGCTTTAATTTCAGCTGAACAATTCACATAAGTAATTGTAGTATGTTTCGGATATTTATCTTTGAAAGCTTTAAATTTTTCAGGTGTGCAAGAATCGGCTAATGAACATCCAGCACTCATATCAGGGACAAGAACTCTTTTGGAAGGATTAATAATTTTTGCTGTTTCTGCCATAAAATGAACACCTGCAAAAACAATAATATCAGCATTTGTTTTCTTCGCTTCAATTGACAAACCTAAACTATCTCCTACATAATCAGCAACATCTTGAATATCACCATTTTGATAATAATGAGCCAAAATAACGGCATTCTTCTCCTTCTTTAGAGCTTGTATTTTTTCTATTAAAGTAATTTCACTCATTTCAGTAAAAATTATTGACTACAAAAATACGAAATAGTCAAAAATAAAAGACTAATCGATCTATATTATTTAACATGATATATATCATCTAATAAAGTGTATATTTGCTAAAAAAAATAGGACAAATGTTTTCAAAAGCTTGCGAGTACGGAATAAGATCATGCATATACATAGCGAATCAGTCGTTAAACTCAAAACGCCCTAGCATAAAAGAAATTGCGAAAGAAGTTGGATCACCAGAACCTTTTACAGCGAAAATATTACAAAAGCTGGTTAAAAACAATATTATTGAATCAATCAAAGGACCATCAGGTGGTTTTTTTATTAATGTAGAAAATATCCATTCTATCATTTTACGTGATATTGTTTTCGCAATCGATGGCCCAGGGATTTATAAAAACTGTGGTTTAGGTATGAAAGAATGTTCAGAGGTAAAACCTTGTCCAATCCACAATCAATTCAAAATTATCAAAAACGGTTTAAAAGAAATGTTAGACACAACCAATCTTCACCAATTAACTTTAGGTCTGGAGAATGGTATGACATTTTTGAAAACGGAGAATTGTGATTTGTAAAGGTCAAAGGTCTTTATAATCTTTGTTTAATTAGGTCATTGGGCATAGGATTTTGATGCACTTGGTTAAAACAGGTGTTTTTTCTTTAAACTTATTTCCTTCATCTTTTAAAAGATAAAAAAATCCGACCCAAATAATTGAGTCGGATTTTCCTTTTTAGTTTACTACTACTTAATGATTTCTAGATTTTTTTCCGAAATTATGTTTTGTAGAAGTACGAATTGATTTTCTATTCCAGTTCCAAACAACCAATTGGTATTTTCTCCAAGCGTAATCGATCGGAGCAACCAAGAAGTGCATAAAACGTGTGAAAGGAATAATTGCGATAATCAAGAATGCTGAAATGATGTGCAATTTAATCAAGATTGGAGAAGCAGCAACTGCATCAATATCAGGATTGAAAGAGAATACTGATCTCAAATAAGGAGTCAATACCGCTGAGAACCATGAAGAACCCCATCTTACGAAGAATGCAACACCTAAACCAGTCACGATTTGAGTAATTAAAACAGCATAAACCACTAAGTCCATTTTGTTTGTTACCACCAATACTAATTTAGTAGATAATCTTCTTTTGATCAATAAAATCAAACCAAACAATGCAGATAATGCAAATGCGAAAGAAGAAATCTCAAGAATCAATAATCTTACTGGTTCTCCATTCCAAGCTAAAATAGCTCTTGGGAATAAGAAAGCAGTTAAGTGACCTAAGAATAAAACTAATAATCCCCAGTGAAATGGTTGAGATCCCCAGAATAATTTTTTACCTTCTAAGAATTGAGAAGACAATGAAGAAACTTGCATACCTCTGTTTTTATATCTGTAGATACTTCCAATTAAGAAGATTCCAAATGCTAAATAAGGGAAAGCAATAAACATCATACTGTTAACCGCTGTGTCCGCTGCATTATCAATATCAAGGAAGTGCATCAACATAAAAATAATCGCTGCACCAATACCTAAATACACAACAAACAATCCTAAATAATTAGGCATTGCATGTGGCTCTTCATGGTACCCCATGTTGTTCATGTTCGTCAATGTTTTTTTCTTAAATCTGTAGATAAAGAAACCAACAATCGATAAACAGATCAATGACCATAAGAAAAGGCTACTTGTAGCTTTATTATCAGCCGGTGTTGCCGTTGGAGCAGCTACTGGAGCTGCTGCTGATGTTTCACCTGCTGCCGGAGCTGCTGCTGCCGCTGGAGCTGCTGCTTTTTCTTTAAAAAAAGTAATTAAACCTTCCATGTCTGCATCAGAAATATCAGCAAAACCAGGCATTACCATTGTGAATTTTTTCACTAAAGCAGCTGCATCTTTATCACCAGCATCAATTACAGACTTTGGATCACGAATCCATTTCGTTAACCATTCAGCACTTCTTCGATCAGTTACTCCTTGAAGTCCTGGACCTACAATTGCTTTATCCGTCAACATATGGCAGGACATACATTTACTATTAAATATTTCTTCACCCGTTGCAGCTTGAGAATTTGAAGCTGAAAACAAAGAGAAAAGAATTAAAATCAAAACTAATCCAGCTTCAATTTTAGTTAAAATAGACTTGAATCTTCCATTCACAGCTATTTTTTTGGTATCAAATTGATATTTCATTTTATACTGTTTTTATTGGTTCAGGAGTATGGCATGAAGTTGTACAACCGCTTAAGAAATCGCCACCTAAAGTTGGAACGATAACTGGGTCGTTGTATTTATCATCATTAAAATCCTTATTAACCACGTTTAATAATCCATTAATTGCGTATCTATAAATGTTTTTGTTCACTGCATCTTCGTCTAAAACAACTTTTTGCTTTTTCATACGAATCTTATCTTTCAGTTCCATTCTAGCTACATCGAACTCTTCGAGCATTTTACCCAATGATTTTTTCATGATTCTAACAGCGAATTCTTCTAAGAAGTCTTGATCTTTCAGTAAAGACATTAATGTCAATACGTTTGGAAGATTGTCTGCTAGTTCCGTACCGCAATCATTGTTTGCAAGTAATTGTTCGTTTTTCATTTTCACTAAAAACTCACCTCTTTTATAATCTTCTGCAAAAAGAACATATCCTAAATCAAGAAAACAAATTGCTTGAATATGAAAAGTTCTAGAAAACACACCCTCTATATTATCGAGGGTGTCTGCTGCAACAAAATCAAAAAATGGAGCAAATTCTGTATAACTTTCAGGATAGTTTTCTTTGATATAAGAAGCACATTCCTTTGCATTTACTTTATAATCCTCTCCGGGATATTTAAAAAGATTCGCTAATAGCTTATAATGTTCTGTCGTTTTCATAATCGTTAAGATTTATAGACCTCTTTTTGGAACTTGTTTAATACCAAACCCTGTTTCACCTTTTACATCTGCAGTATTTTGGATCATTTCAATTGATTCTTCTCTGTGAGCAGGAGGAATAACGAAACGTTCTTCAAATGTTGCTAAAGATGTTAATCTAAATATCGCATCAGCAGTATCTGGACCAACTTTAGATTTAGCAATCATGCTTTTTGCCGCATCCGATAAATCACCTACTGTTGTATTACGTCTTTGTAATTTAACAGCTAATAATTTTTCATATACTTCAGTAATTGCACCTGTATCACCATTAGTGAAAAGAGAAGCTAAATACTTCATCGGCATACGATTTTGATCAATACCAGGGAAGAATTCTTCAGAAGTTGTTTGATACAATCCTTTTTCATCCACTTGAGCCATTGCTGGTAACATTGGTGGAACGTAGAATAAATTTGGCAATGTTCTAAATTCTGGGTGTAATGGTAAAGCGATTCCCCATTCTTTTACAAATTTGTAAACTGGTGAATTTTGAGCTGATTTAATTGTAGAATCATGAACTCCACTTTTTCTAGCTTCAGCAATTACGTTTGGATCATTTGGATCTAAATAGATATCTAAATGATTAAACAATAAATTTTTATCATCAGATGCTGCAACTTGTTCAATTTTATCAGCATCGTATAACATAACACCTAAGTATCTGATTCTTCCAACACAAGAATGCATACAAGCAGGAGCTTGACCACTTTCTAAACGTGGGTAACATAAGATACATTTTTCAGATTTCCCTGTATGCCAGTTATAGTAAGATTTTTTGTAAGGACATGCTGTAACACACATTCTCCAAGCTCTACATCTTTCTTGATTGATCAATACAATTCCATCTTCACCTCTTTTGTAGATTGCACCTGAAGGACAAGAAGCAACACAAGCAGGGTTTAAACAGTGATTACAAATTCTTGGTAAGTACATCATTGTCATTTGCTCCAATTGGAACATCGCTTCTTGATCTCTTGCATCCAAATCTTTGAAATTCACATCTTTTCTAGCATAATCTGGAGAACCTCCTAAATCATCATCCCAGTTTGGTCCTGATTTGATATCGATTGGTTCACCTGTGATTAAAGATACTGCTCTACCAATTGGTTGATCATCACCTTCTGGTGCTGTAAATAAATCTGAATATTTGTATGACCATGGGTGATAGTAATCATCCAATGAAGGCATGTTAGGATTATGAAAGATATTTTTCAATCCTTTCAGTCTTCCAGCTCCTTTTAAAGAAACTGAATCACCATCTTTTTCCCAACCACCTTTGTATATTTCTTGGTCTTCCCATTTTGTTGGGTAACCTGTTCCTGGTTTTGTTTCAACATTGTTCCACCACATGTACTCTGCCCCTCTTCTATCTGTCCAAACATTTTTACATGCGACAGAACAAGTATGACATCCAATACATTTGTCTAAGTGAAAGACCATTGAAATTTGCGCTCTGATATCCATAATATGAATTTTAAATGAGTTTTTATCTATTGTTTATTAATATTCAACAACATGCATTTTTCTTACTAAAACATGTGTATCTCTGTTTACACCAACCGGTCCCCAATAATTAAAATGGTAACTGAATTGTCCGTAACCACCGCACATTAAATTTGGTTTTAAGTGAACACGAGTGAAAGAGTTATTCATCCCCCCTCTTCTTGCTTCTCCTTTTTCGCCTCTTCTAATTTGAGATTTTGGAATGTTATAAGTTCTTTCTACTGCATGGTAAACAATACAAACACCACTTGGAATTCTAGCACTAACACAAGCTCTTGCTACATATACTCCGTGGTCATTATAAACTTCAACATGGTCGTTGTCTTTGATGTTTAATTCAGCCGCATCTTGCTCACTCAACCAACATGGTTCGTTACCTCTAGACAATGTTAACATTCTCAAAGTGTCACCATAAGTAGAGTGAATATGCCATTTTCCGTGAGGAGTTAAGCAATTCAACATTTTAGCTTGACCATCGTTTACAGTTTTTCTTAAATCACCGTAAGCTTCTGGTGTTGGAGATGGTTTGTATGTTGACAAATGTTCTCCGAAAGCGATATATGCATCGTGATCTAAGTAGAAATGTTGTCTTCCTGTCAATGTTCTCCAAGGAACAAACATGTCAACATTGTATGTATAAGCAGCATAAGTTCTACCTTCATGCATTAATCCTGACCATAAAGGAGAAGAATTGTAACGTTTAGGTTGAGCTTGTAAATCTCTATATTCCATATCGATTTGCTCGTATCCATCCCCTAATTTCGCAATAGCAGGAATACCTATTTTTTCTGCCATTGTCTCATAACAACGTTTCGTTAATTTACCGTTTGTTAAAGTTGACAGTTTTAAAATTGCATTGATCGCTTCAACATCATCTTTTAATGAAGGATATTTTTCTCCATCTGGTAATGTTACAACGTGTGCTTTATTTTCCAACATTTCTTCATAAACGTCTTCACACATGTAGTTATTTCCGTGAGCACCTAGTCCATTTTTAGCAACACCTCTACCTAAAGAAATGAATTTGTCATAGATTTTAGTGTAATCTCTCTCTTTGAAAACAATTTTATGCATAGTTTTTCCAGGAATTGGCTCACATTCACCTTTACTCCAATCCAATAAACGAGGTTGTGTAATTTCGTCTTTTGAATCATGAGATAATGGAACATTCACAACGTCTAACATTGGTTTTGGTAAATATTGTTTAGACATTTCTTGCACCTGTTTAGCTAACCCTTGGAATATTTGCCAATCTGTTCTTGACTCCCAAACTGGAGGAATTGCTTCAGATAATGGGTGAATGAAAGAGTGCATATCTGTAGAATTGATATCTGCTTTTTCATACCATGATGCAGTTGGTAAAACGATATCAGAATACAAAGCTGAAGTATCCATACGGAAATTGATATCTATTACTAAATCCATTTTTCCTTTTGGTCCACCACCTTCTTTGAACTGAATATCATTTACACATTCACCTGCAACTTCGTCTGCAATTTTATTTGTATGCGTTCCTAAATAATGATCTAAGAAATACTCATGTCCTTTTGCTGAAGTTCCGATTGCATTACCTTTCCAGATAAACCAAACTCTTGGGAAGTTAACTTCTTCATCTGGTTCAACAATCGCATGTTTCAATTCACCTGATTTGATTTGAGCCACAATGTGATTTCTCATTTCATCTTCCGTATTCGCACCTGCTTTTTGAGCATCTTTTACGATTTCAAAATTGCTTTTGCTGTACTGAGGATAATAAGGCATCCAACCATTTCTCACTGCCATTACTGCCCAATCCGCTGTATGCGTATGTGCTAATTTATTGTCTGGAACTGAGTTATAGTATTTTTGATTTCCATCATATCTCCATTGGCAAGAGTTAATGTAATGCCAGATAGGTCCTTGTTGTAAACGTGGTGCTGTGTCCCAATCTTTAGAACTCATTACCGTTGACCATGAATCCATTGGAGCTAATTTCTCTTGTCCAACATAGTGATTCATACCACCACCATTTTTACCATTACAACCCGTTAACATTTGAGCCATAATAGCAGAACGATACATTAAGTTTTCATGGAACCAGTGATTAATACCTGCTCCAACAATAACCATACATGCACCTTCAGTAGATTCAGCTGTATTCGCCCATTCTCTCGCTAATTGGATAACTTCTTTACGTCCAATACCTGTGAAAATTTCTTGCCAAGCTGGAGTGTAAGCAGCATCTTTATCGTCATAAGAAGTTGGGTAAGCACCTGCTAAACCTCTACCTACACCGTATTGAGCCATTGTTAAATCATAAACAGTTGTTACTGGAATTTTGTTTCCATCTTTATCTGTAATGTATCTAACTGGTACACCTCTATTTACTTTATTTTTTAATCCAAACTCTTCGAATTGAACTTGAAGAACGTCATCATGTTTTTCTAAAAGAGATAAAACTGGATCGTAATCTTTTCCTGTTTCACCATCTTTAAATAACAAATTCCATTTTCCTTTTTCATCTTGCCATCTGTAACCCATAGTTCCCATTGGAGAAACTAGACCACCAGAAATAGCATCATAGTTCAAGAATTTCCAGTCACTGTTCTCAGTACCTTCGTAACCAGCAAGCTCGCTGATTCTTACCATTCTACCAGGAACCAATTTATCTCCATCTTGATCTAAACGAACTAAGAAAGGACAATCAGTGAATTTTTTTACATAATCATTGAAGTAAGGAACTT
>CANJKA010000099.1 GCA_947474675.1 Flavobacteriales bacterium | reverse complement strand
AATACAGATTCAAAATCAAGAAAGTAGCTTGCGATAGGTATGAAAAAAAGGGAAGAACCAAAACCACCAATTGTTCCTAAAATTTCAGCAATTAAAGCTAAGAAAATGAAAAGAGATAAATTGTCCAATTGGTCTAAATTTTTTATACTTTTTTAAAGTTAATCAATATTTGCTAGAATCTACTTTATTTACCCACCAATTCAAAGCTTTTTCCTCGTTTAATTTAATGAAATCATTTTTGGCAGAATTATATTCACTTCCATTTTCCCAATTTTGACTGCTTAATCTAATTTTGAGTTGCTGATAGGCATCTTTTATTTCAGGATGACTTTTCAAATATTCTCGAAATGCTATATGTCGATTCCAATCAGGTGAATTTTTTTCAAAAATATGAATGTGAGCTAATTTATAGTCGTTTAATTCATTCGGAACTTCATCTTTTTCGAAATAGGTAGTAGGAACATTAAAAGTTGAAGGTATCGATTTTAGCTTAACATAAAAGCGACGATTAGGCATCGCTGAATTGAATTTTTCAAAATAGATGTAACCAGATTTAATGAATGGTTCAACTGTTTGATCTAGAAATAAAATAGATTCAATTCCAACCATTATATCGATTATAGGTTTTGCAGATAATCCGTCAACAGATGTGCTTCCAATGTGTTCAATCGATGGATTTAAAAAAGCAATATGTTCATGAAGTTCTTTTTTTAGCTTTTTAAAATTTAAAGCCCATTCAGGTTTTGAAGGTTCGATTTCGATTTTCATTTTAAAAAAATAGATATGATTAAAAGTTAATATTGCTAATTGGAAAATTCCCGCTAATTTTGAGTCAAAAATAAGAAAAAATGAATCAAAATCTAAGAATCTTGAGAAGTGTGGTCTTTTTAGGGATGATTTTATTTCCTTCTTTGTCGTTTAGTCAGAGTTCTATTACAGGCACGATTAAAGATAAGAAAGGGCTAGTTGTACCTTTTGCAAATATTAGATTGAAGCAATCTAAATTGATGGTGTTGAGTAATGAAGAGGGTGTGTTTAAATTGAATTCAAATTTCACAGGAAACGATACACTCGTCATTTCAAG
Organism: Flavobacteriales bacterium; assembly: GCA_947474675.1. Classification (GTDB taxonomy): domain Bacteria; phylum Bacteroidota; class Bacteroidia; order Flavobacteriales_D; family Crocinitomicaceae; genus CAIUKX01. Next base: position 14,266 of record CANJKA010000099.1, on the reverse strand, counting down.
TATTGGATATGAAGAATTAATTTCACCTATTTTATTAGAAAATAAAGTATATAATTTGATTTTCATTCTTAAACCTTTCGGAAAAGAATTAGAAGAAGTTGTAATTACTGCTGGAACAATTGAAGCAAATAACGAAAGATCTGTTGCTGTTTTGAAACCGTTGGATATCGTTACAACTGCTGGAGCTCAAGGTGATATTGTTGGTGCAATTCAAACTTTACCAGGTGTACAAAGAAATGGAGGAGATCAAACTGGATTAATGGTTCGTGGTGGTGATGTTAGCGAAAGTAGCATGATTATCGACGGTTCGATCGCTCAAAATGCTTTTATGAGTAATGTGCCGGGAGTTTCTCAAAGAAGTCGTTTTAATCCTTTTCAATTCAAAGGAACTTCTTTTAGTAGTGGAGGTTACACCGCTCGTTATGGTCAATCTTTATCTGGAATTTTAGATTTACAAACAAACGATTTACCTGAAAAAAGCACTGTTAATTTTGGTGCTAATTTAGCAGGGATCTCATTGTCTGGAGCGAAATTAATGGATAAAAATGCAATTGAATATTCAGGTTCTTATTTGAATTTAAGTCCTTTTTATGGAATTACACCGACGAATGTAAAGTATGTTAATCCACCTTCTGGAGGAACTTTTTCGACGAGATGGATTTCAAAATTAGACGATGGGAAAGGGATGTTCAAAATGAATTTTTCTCATTCTTTCATGAATTCAGGTGTTCAGATTCCAGATCCAGTAGTTGCAGGTTCAAAAATTGATTTTATTCTTCAAAATGAAAATACTTTTTTCAATACTTCTTTTAAATACCGTGCTTCCGATAAATTGAAATATTTTACTGCTTTTTCTTTCAGTAATAATAGCGATAATATTAAAATGGGAACTATTAAAATGGATAGAATTGATAGTAGAATTCAGGGAAGAGCAGAAATGACATATACTTTTAATCGTTCAGTAAACGTATTGATTGGTTCAGAAATTCAGCGTATTGAATATTCACAAAAGTATGATACCTTAAGCGGTTTTTATAAAGAAACAATGTCAGCTGGATTTGTTGAAGGAGAAATTAAAATATCGCGTAAATTGGCTTTTAAACCTGGTGTAAGAGGCGAATATTCACAGTTGATCGCTCGAGGAAATGTTGTCCCTCGTTTAGCTTTTGCTTATAAAACAGGTAAGTCTAGTCAACTTTCATTTGCGGGTGGTATGTTTTGTCAAACGGCCGCTTCTCAATATTTATTGCAAGGTTATCGTCCTAATTTTCAACAATCAATTCACTATATGTTGAATTATCAAGTGATGAAAAATAGTCGAACTTTTCGATTAGAAGGATATTACAAGGAATACAAACAATTGATACGGGAAAAAGGAGTTGCTTATACTCCGAATCAATACCGATTTAATTTTGGAGCTGTAGATAATTCTGGTGGAGGTTATGCGAAAGGAATTGATTTATTTTGGAGAGACAAGCAAACAGTCAAAGGCTTAGATTATTGGATTTCATACAGCTATATTGATACAAAAAGACTGTATCAGAATTATATTTCAAAAGCAACGCCGGATTATGTCTCAACTCATAATTTAAATGTTATTGCAAAATACATGTTTGAGAAAATTCAAACTAATTTTTCTGCGAGTTACAATTATTCAAGCGGTCGGCCTTTTTATAATCCTGCTTCTCCCGAATTTTTATCAGATAAAACGACTGCTTATCAAAATTTTGCCATTACGTTTTCTCATTTAAGAACCTTTAAAAAAGTATTTGCAGTTTTCTATTTGAGTATTGATAATGCATTTAACCGAAAAAATATTTTGGGGTATAGATATTCAAATAATGGAGTTGATCGTTTTCCTGTTATTCCTCCAATGTATCGATCTTTCTTTATAGGAATGAATTTATCGTTTTCGAAATTTAATCAAGACGAATTGTAAAATCAAAATAAGGTATTAAATTAAAATTAAAAATAGATATGAAAGTTGTTGGAATTATTTTGTTATTGTCACTTACTTTTTCAGTAAAATCTCAAACATTAGAAGAGAGTTTAACGCCAATTTGTAATCAATTAGATACAGCAAAAACATTGAATGAATTGATGTTTATATCCGCATCGTTTGACATGGTTACGACTAAATTTCCCGAAGAATTGATGTCGAATTATTATTCTGCATTATCGAAAGCATTTGTTTCGTATATGGAATTAAATACAGAGAAAAGAGATTTGTACATCGATTCAGGAGATAAATATTTTGCCAAAGTGAAGTTATTGAGTCCTGAAAATGAAGAAACATATATTTTGGCGGCACTTTTAGCGAATGCTAGATTGTCTGTTGACGGAGGAAGTAGATGGAAAGTGTACGGTGAAATTTTCGACAAGAACATAGAAAGTGCAAAAGCGATTAATCCGAATAATCCAAGAATTTATTACTTGAAAGGAGCAGCTGTTTTTAATACTCCAAAAATGTTTGGAGGAGGAGCTAAAAAAGCACTTGAATTTTTTGTGAAGGCAAAGGAACTTTTTACTGCACAAGTAAAAACGTCAGTTATGACACCTTGTTGGGGAGAAAATAGAAATAATAATTACCTACTTCAATGTGCTGAATAGTAATTGATTTAAAGTACTAATTTCATTTCATATTGTTGAATAAAGCAGGATAAGCCAATAGAAATTAAAGTCTCATTGGTTTCTTTGAAGTTTTCTCCAATGTTGTTGATGTACACCTCTTTCTGGGTTTTAATTGAAATATACTCAAAAAGTGCTTGTTCAAGTTTTTCGTGTACATAAGTGTTTTTTACTCCAAATTGCATTGTTTTATTGGTGCTTGGATTATATACTAAGCAGCCGACAAGTTCTTCTTTATCAAATGCTCCAATTACTGTGATTTGATTTTTTAAGTTTTCAATAGCACGATTAGAATTCTGCCAAGAAGGAGTGAAGTTTAAAAAATCATCCAATTGATTTCTATCCAACGAGCTCATTTTTCGTATTTCAAAATTGGATTTTAGAGTAGATTTTTCTATTTCGCCTTGGTAACAATTGAAGACATTACAGATTTTAAATCCCATTCGTTCATACAGATTGATGGCGTAACTATTGGTCGTGATCACTTCCAATACTATTTGTTTTATACTGTTTCGCTTTAGAATTTCAATGTTGAATTCGTATAATTTCTCAGATATTTTCTTGCCTCTTTCGGCAGGAATCACACCCGTTCCTGCATTATAAGCTGTTTTTACATTTTCAATACAATCAATTCCATTTAAAATAAAGCTAATGAAAATATCCTCTTGAAAAGCTCCTACTGAAAGACTTAAATCTATATTGTCTGCTAAGATTTTTTGTTCTAATTGTTCAATAGAAAAGTGAACAGGGACTATGTAATCCGAAAATGATAGATTGAAAACAGTAACTATTTCGCTTAATGGAATATTTTCTAAAGTGGTTAATTTTATTTCCATTATTATAGTTATAATTTAAGTTTCAATTTAAAATAGCCAGTCATTCGTTTCAATATATAGACAGCTAATTTCCCTACTAGAAATCCACTTAATGCTCCGAAAATAAATCCAGATATTAATGCAGTTTGCATAGACCACCAATGTTGAATTTTATTTTGAAACCAAAAAAGAACTAAACTTAATAAAATCCCAAAAATTGTGGATGATAAAATGATTAAAGTTTTAAAACCTTTCTCAAAAGATTTTTTATTCAATCCAACAATTATCGATGTTGATAAGACTCCGAATGCAACTAGTCCAAATACTATTGATAATGCTAAAAATGTTAGGGTAACACCGATTCCTATCGCTACACAAAAGATTATAAACAGAACTATTAATAAAAATAAATCCATTGGTTCATCTGATTTAAACTTTTCTTCAGTAGTAATTGTATTATTTGATGAATCTTGATAAACATTATTTGTATTCTGAAAATTTGTGTCAGCGATTTGCCCCAAAGTTGTCAAACTTATCATAATTAGCATCAAAGTTGTCGAAAAAGCATGTATCTGTTTCATTTTAAAATTGTTAAAAGTTTAGTTTTTAATTGAGTCAAGACTTTATAAAAATAATTAAATCAGTCTAGTTTAAATATTAAACTAGCAAAACAATTGGAACTTATTGGTTTCCCATCTAAAATTGCTGGAATCCAATTATCTTCAAATGCTATCCTTTCTTTGAGTAAAAGCATTAATGTATTTAAAATTTTCATGATTATTAGAATAGTTTTCCCAATATATTATTTTTATTTGCTTAAACTTTTCAAATCTATTTATAATTTCTCTAACTTCTCTAACTTTCAAACCATCTACTTATATGTCCTTATATACTTTCAATTCATTATCATTCGTTCTTCGAAAGTATACTTTCTCTTATGGTTCAATATTTAACTCCCAACTTCAAACAATCTACACTTGTAAATTGATAATTGAACTCTAAAATGGTAAAAAAAATCACCCACAATAACACAAACAATACTTAGCAACCGGCTGAGCCAAGGCAGAAATATTCAAATTGTCAGAAGCATCAGACAAATCCTTAACAGTTCCATCTTTCATCAATAAATTAATATTTTCTTTGGTCTGATTGTATGCATTATTCGTCAAAACTTCTGAATAGACAAAAAATTCGGCTTCCTCATCCGATAAACCAAAACGATCTTTGGCTATTTCTCTTTCTTGTTGAATTCTTTCAGTTGAGAAAGGTTCTTTAGCAATTTCAATTTTAAATAGCTTTCGATTGACTAAACGAGTTGCTAATAGTGATAATACTTTATCTTCAGCGTTTTGCCAAACTTTAATTGCTCCTAGTAAGTCGTAATCGTCTAATTGAGCAAAAGTGTTTAAAACTTCAGGATTATTTTTGAAATCTTCTAATTGAATGTCATTCGTTAGAAAATAAGCCAAAGCAGGACTTGCAAATAATTTTTCACCCTGTTGAGAAAGGATTTTAGCTCTTCTTAAAATATGAATTAACATAAATTCGCCAGCAACAACTGTTTTGTGAAGGTAAACTTGCCAGTACATTAATCTTCGAGCAACAATAAATTTTTCAATTGAATAAATTCCTTTTTCCTCTAACACCAAATTACCATCGTGAACATTCATCATTTCAATGATTCTTTCACTGCCAATAATCCCTTCACTTACGCCAGTGTAAAAACTATCTCGGTTTAAGTAATCCAATCGATCCATGTCTAATTGACTAGAAACGAGTTGATGTAAGAAAGGTTTGTGGTATTTGTTTTGAAAAACCTCCAACGCCAAATCCAATTCTCCATTGAATTCTTGACTAATTCTTTCTATGAAAAAACTAGAAATATCTTCATGACTAACACCGTTAACAATATCATATTCCAAGGCATGTGAAAAAGGTCCATGACCAATATCGTGTAAAAGAATAGCAATTAATACCGATCTTTCTTCCTCATGAGTGATTTCGTGCCCTTTTCTTCGAATAACTGAGATTGCAGTAGACATTAGGTGCATTGCTCCAATAACGTGATGAAAACGAGTGTGTAAAGCACCTGGATATACAAGACTAGTTGTTCCTAATTGCGCAATTCTTCTCAATCGTTGAAAGAAAGGATGTTCAATTAAATCGAAAATAAACTCATCCGGAATTGCAATAAAACCATAAATCGGATCGTTAAATATTTTCTTCTTATTATTTCTTGTTAAATTTGGACGAGAATGCATAATTACTAAAAGTTAAAAGGGGAAATTTTAAATAGATTTTTTGAGGCAATCCCAAAATTTTAACCGGAGGCAGCCATGTGGCTGTTGAGGATTTAAATTTGGGGATTAACGAAGAAAAAGCATTTTAAATGATCCCGTAACGTCAAATTTATAAAATATCAAGCACATGCAAGTGAAAATACTTTGGGCAGATGATGAAATTGATTTATTGAAACCGCACCTTTTATTCCTAGAATCGAAAGGATACGCAGTAGATACAGTCAATAATGGTGCTGATGCAGTTGAAAAAAGCAGCGAAAATAATTACGATATAATCTTCTTGGATGAGAATATGCCGGGAATTTCTGGACTTGAAGCGTTGGCTCAAATCAAAGAAGAAAAACCGTTTATTCCAGTAGTGATGATCACGAAGAGTGAAGAAGAGTCAATCATGGAAGAAGCAATCGGAAGTAAAATTGCCGATTATTTGATCAAACCAGTTAATCCAAATCAGATATTATTGACGATTAAGAAAAACCTAGATCAAAGTAAATTGGTTTCTCAAAAAACAAATTCCAATTATCAGCAAGATTTTAGACAGCTAGGAATGGCGTTGAATAATCGAATGGATGCCGACGAATGGATTGAAATGTTCAAGAAATTGGTGTATTGGGAATTAGAATTAGAGAAAATTGAAGATTCGGGGATGAGAGAAATTCTTGAAAGTCAAAAGAAAGAAGCCAACGCCTTATTTTCTAAATTCATCGAAAATAATTACGAAGATTGGTTGAATGGAAAAGATGAAGCGCCTCAAATGATCCATACGATTATCAAAAACAGAGTTCTTCCTAAATTGACAGAAGGAAAAGTTGCAATGGTTGTTATTGATAATTTACGTTACGATCAATGGGAAATGTTGAAACCAATTTTCTTAAAACATTTTACAATTGAAGAAGATGATGTGATATTCTCTATACTTCCAACTGCAACTCATTATGCTAGAAATGCACTTTTTGCAGGAATAATGCCATCTGAAATTCAGAAAATGTATCCTAAATTATGGGTTTCAGAAGATGAAGAAGGTGGAAAAAATATGTTTGAAAAAGAATTGTTAGAAGCGAATTTAAAGCGTTTGAACAAAAATATAAAATGGTCCTACAATAAAATCACTAATTATGAAGCTGGAAAAAAACTAGCTGACACTTTTAATGAGTTGAAAGATAATGATTTAAATGTTGTTGTCTATAATTTCGTTGATATGCTTTCACATGCTCGAACAGAAATGAAAGTGATCAAAGAATTAGCAGATGATGAAGCAGCTTATCGTTCGTTGACTGTTTCATGGTTTGAACATTCTCCACTTCAAGATATCATTAAAAAGATTGCAGATTCGAAATGTAAATTAGTCATTACAACTGATCATGGAACAATAAAAGTGACCAATCCAATTAAAATTGTTGGAGATAGAAACTTAAATTCAAATCTTCGATACAAAGTTGGAAGAGGGATGACTTATAAAGACAAAGAAGTTTTTCAAGTAAAGAATCCACAAGATGCATTTTTACCCAAAAGTATTATGTCAGCTGAATTTGTTTTCGCAAAAGAGAATGATTTTTTCGTTTACCCAAATAATTACAATCATTTTGTGAACCATTACGGAGATACATTTCAACACGGAGGAATTTCGTTGGAAGAAATATTGATTCCTTTTGTTGTGTTGCAACCAAAATAATTTTTGGTAGAATCGCGATTAATCGCGACTTTACAAAATATATTCAAATGGAAAAAGAAAACGCTATAAAGTTGTTTAATAACACAAAAATAAGAACACATTGGGATGAAGAAAAGGAAGAATGGTTTTTTTCTATCGTTGATGTAATTGGTGTTTTGACAGAAAGTGATAGACCAAGGAAATATTGGAGTGACTTAAAAAATAAGCTTTTTAAAGAAGGTGTCGAAGCGTCCGATTTTTGCGGACAGATGAAAATGTTATCAGAAGATGGTAAAAATCGAAATACTGATGTAGCTAACAAAGAACAACTTTTCAGATTAATACAATCTGTTCCTTCGCCTAAAGCAGAACCTTTTAAACTTTGGTTAGCAAAAGTAGGGGCTGAAAGAATAGATGAAATTCAAGACCCTGAAATCGGTTTTGACCGGTTAATGGAAACATATCTTAAGAAAGGATATTCCAAAGAATGGGTAAATCAACGATTGAAAAGCATTGAAGTTCGAAAGGTCTTAACGGATGAGTGGGAAGTTAGAGGTATTGAAAAAGGACAAGAGTTCGCTATTTTGACGGATGAAATAACAAAAGCTTGGGCTGGAATAAATACCAAAGATTATAAAGATTTAAAAAGTCTTAAACAAGAAAATCTAAGAGATCACATGTCAAATTTAGAACTTGTTTTAAATATGTTGGCTGAAGTAACGACAACCGAAATTTCCAAAATAAAAGAACCTAGAACTTTTAATCAAAGTAAAGTTATTGCCAAACAAGGCGGAACCATTGCAGGGAATACGCGTAAAGAAATAGAATCAAAAACAGGAGTTGAAATTGTTTCTCCTGAAAATTTTAAAAAAAGTATAAAGTAGAGTCACTATTTATTGTGATATAAAGTCGATTTTTAAATGAATATTGAAATAAATACATTAGCAGATTTGCCTTTAGCGGCAATGAAATTTTTAGAAGAAACGGACAATCGTAAAGTTTTTGCTTTTAATGGACAAATGGGAGCAGGGAAAACAACCTTTATTGTTTCATTATTAACTGCAATGGGAGTGGAGGATATTGAAGGTTCTCCTACCTATTCGTTAGTAAATACTTATGAAACACCTGCTTTTGGGAAAATTTATCATTTTGATTTATATCGATTAAATTCAGAAGAAGAAGCCTTCGATATCGGAATTGAAGAAATGTTGTACGGTGGAGGATATTGTTTTATTGAATGGCCAGAAAAAATCCCTAATTTATTGCCTGAAAATACAATTTCGGTGCAAATTACTACAAACGAAGAAGGACAGAGAATGATAAGTATTGATGTTTAGACTCAAGATCACTTCGTTCAAAGACTGAAGCATTAGACTTTAGATACGCTTCGATTTAGACATTAGATCGCTGCACTTTTAGAAGATGTATACTCGAAGTTTTAGTAAACCTCGTACCTAAAGAAATAAAATTGGGACCCATAGATTGGAAAAGTGAAAGAATTTCGAAGTGTTTGAGTCCCGATTTTTCTTCGGGATGAGTTTTTTAAATTTCACTTTTGAAATCGTAATGGGTAATGTTATTTGTTAAGTACTAGCCTTTTTGCTTACTTTTTTTGGCAACTTAGCGTAGCGATCTCACGAGCTTTGCGAGTAATGAAAAAAAGTAAGAAATGATAACGGATCGATAATTCTTTTTTTTTAAACTAAATTCAAAACTGTTTCTTATATTTAACTCGAAATTCTCATAATTGATTGAAATGATTACAGATCCAGATATTCTAAAACAGTTAATGCAACAAGGAAGTCTACTTCCTAAAGAAGAAATGCTAGAAATAGCTCCTAAAAAAGGTAAATTATTTATAGGTATTCCGAAAGAAACTTTTTTTCAAGAAAAACGTGTAGCACTAGTGCCAGAAGCTATTTCAGTTTTAGTTTTAAATGGTCATCGAGTGAAAATTGAATCAAAGAGTGGCGAAATGGCTAATTTTACAGACAGGGATTATTCAGAAGCTGGTGCTGAAATTTGCCATGATCCAAGTGAAATTTTTAAATGTGATATTATCTTTAAAGTTGGACCTCCATCAGAAGAAGAAATAGATATGATGACTGGGAATCAAACTTTGATTTCAGCATTGCAAATTTCAATTCAACCAAAAGTTGTTTTACAAAAATTGATGCAGAAGAAAATCACAGCAATTGCTTGGGATTATATTCGTGACGAAGAAGGAGTTTTTCCTGTCGTTAGAGCAATGAGTGAAATAGCAGGAACAACATCAATTTTAATTGCTGGTGAATTACTTTCAAGTTATGGTTCTGGAAAAGGAATTATGTTAGGAGGAATTACGGGTGTTACTCCAACAGAAGTAGTAGTTATTGGTGCTGGTACTGTCGGGGATTATGCGGTAAGAGCAGCTTTAGGTTTGGGAGCTTCTGTAAAAGTTTTTGATAATTCACTTTCAAGATTAAGAAGATTACAAAATAATTCAAATACAAGACTTTATACTTCTGTAATTCAACCAAAAGTATTAGCAAAAGCATTGAGAAGAGCAGATGTAGTAATCGGAGCTTTAAGAGCACCTTTAGGAAGAACTCCTTGTGTTGTTTCTGAAGAAATGATAGAATCAATGAAATCAGGTTCTGTTTTGATTGATGTGAGTATTGATCAAGGTGGTTGTTTTGAAACATCACGAGTTACAAATCATAATGAACCTACATTTGTGAAACATGGTGTAATTCATTATTGCGTTCCAAATATTGCATCACGTGTTTCTAGAACGGCATCTTTTGTGTTATCAAATATTTTTTCTCCAATCTTATTAGAAATGGGAGAACGAGGTGGTTGTAAAGATTTGATCAAAAGCGATTTAGGTTTTAGAGGTGGGGTTTATATTTACAAAGGAGTTTTAACAAGTGAAGTTCTTGGGAAAGTTTTCAATTTAAAATATAAAAACATTGAACTGCTGATAATCTAATGATTCAAGCTTTAGCTTTACCTAAAGCAAATTTGAAACTTTCTAAAAAAGGGGAGAATCTATTTGTTTGGTGTGTTTCAAGAAAAAAAACATTACTGCTTACACCAGAAGAATGGGTGAGACAACATGTTATTCACTATTTAGTGAACGATAAAAATATTCCATTGGGATTGTTAATTTCAGAATATTCCATAAAAGTGAATAAGCTTTCAAGAAGATGTGATATTGTTGTGATAGGTAAGGATAAACAACCAAAATTAATTGTGGAATGTAAAGCGACTGATGTTGCAATTAATCAAAAAACGTTTCAACAAATTGCACAGTATAATTTTCAATTGAATGTCGATTATTTGATGTTAACAAATGGATTACATCACGTTATTTGTAAAATCGATCGAGTTAATAATGCATTTATTTACCTGGAAGAACTTCCAGACTTTTTAATATTAAACGAATGAAAATCGCATTAAAAATTATATTCATTTTAACCTTTATATTTCCTTTTTTTAATGGTGTTGGTCAAAATGGAGATATTAATCTTTTAAAAAAAATCAATGGAAGCTATACAACTTCTGGAGGAAAGTTTTTTATTCCAATTACTAACAGCGATAATTTAGTGACTTTCACAATACCAGTAGGATTATTTGCGACTGGTTTAATTACAAAAAATAAAGAATTGCGTTGGAAAAGTTACGAGCATTTGTCATCAACTGCAGTTTCTGGAATAATTACGACTGTTTTAAAATTAGGTATTGATAGAGCTAGACCATTTAAAACCTATCCGAATGATATAGTAAAATATACGAAAGCAGGTTCACATTCATTTCCATCAGGACATACATCAATGGCTTTTGCAACTGCTACTTCAATTAGTTTGTTGTACCCAAAGTGGTATGTGATTGCACCAGCGTTTATTTGGGCTTCTGGAGTTGGTTATTCTAGAATGTATCTTGGAGTTCATTATCCAACTGATGTTCTTGCTGGTGCTCTAATTGGAAGTGCTTCAAGTATTGGAACTCATTATTTGTTCAAGTATATTAAGAAAAAAAGAAATTCGAAAGAACCTGAGAAATTGTGAAGAGACATTAGATTTTTAGACATTAGATCGCTTTGCTTTTAGACTGAAACAAAAAGGACACTCGAAAGTGTCCTTTTTGTCATTGATTTCAGACAACTCATCAGTCTAATGTCTATTGTCTAAATATCTAAAGTCTATTTAACCAAATACTTTTTTCAATAAATCAGAAACTCTCGCTGCCGGATTTTTTCTAATGGCTAATTCTTCTTTTGCTATTTGTATGAACAAGCCATCAATAGCTTTGTTCGTAGCATAATCCACTAAATCTGGATTTATTTTTTGAACCAATGGTATTTTATTATAAGCAGTAATCATCGTTTCCCAATGTCTAGTTGCACCAACTTTATCTAAAGATGCTTTGATTATTGGTTTGAATTTCTCTACTAATTGAGCTCTTGTATTTGTGCTTAAATACGCTGTTGCAGCATCATCAGAACCATGAAGTATATTCATTACGTCTTTCAATGTCAAGTTTTTGATTGCTGTAACAAATAATTCTTTTGAAGCATTAGCCGCATCTTCAGCCGCTCTATTCATAGATAAAATAACATCATCTACTTTTTGTCCTTGACCTACTTTTCTTAATTTTTCTTCAATTTGCTTTGCTTCATCTGGCATCAAAAGTTTAATTTGAGTATCTTTAAAGTAACCATCAGCTTTAGATAGTTGACTAACTCCTTTTTCAATTCCATTATTTAAAGCTTCTTTCAAACCATTTCCAACTTCTTCTTCTGTTAAACCAGTAGCAGGTGTTCTCGTTACGATTGCTTTGTCAATTCCTTTTTTTATATTCGGAATTTGAGCTGAAGGATTTAGTGCATTTCCCGCAATCATTACAGCTGCTAAATAGATTGTTTTTTTCATTTTAGTTATATTATAAGTGTAAATTTAATTTTCTAATTTCGTTTTTAATCAATAAGTATACCAATTACGCATACATCATCAACTTGTTCTTGGTTCCCTTTCCATCTTTGAAATGTCTCTTCAAAAATTCGTCGCTGAGAAGACATTGATTCATTGTTAATTTCAACAATCATTTCTCTCATTTGTTTGGATTTGAATTTTTTTTCATCTTCTCCTCCAAACTGATCTGCAAACCCATCCGTAAATAAATACAAACAATCTCCTTTCTCCACTTTTATTGTATGAGTTTGGAACGAAGAATAGGTGTAATATTTTCCAATAGGTTGTTTATTTGGTTTAATTTCAGTGATTTCTTTTTCACCCTTTTTTAAAAACCATAGTGGATTATTGGCCCCAGACCATTTTAATTCGTTAGTATTGAGGTCTAGATTACATAAGGAAATGTCCATTCCGTCTGTCACATTTTCATCGCTTTTTTCAAATTCAGAAATGATTATTTCACGTGTTTTATCTAAAATTAATCCGGGATCGGTAATCCCATATTCTCGAACAGCACGGTTCAAAGCATTGTGACAAACCACACTTACCATTGCACCAGGAACTCCATGACCAGTACAATCAGCGACAGCAAAAATAATTTGATTTTTAGTTGGTTCAATCCAATAAAAATCTCCAGCGACAATGTCTTTTGGATTGTATAAAATAAACGAATTCACTAGATATTCCTTAACTAATCTCTCTGGTGGAAGTATAGCTGATTGAATTCTTTTAGCATAGGTAATTGAGTCTAAAATTTCATGATTTTTTTGTTCTACAATTGCTTTTTGTTCTTCAATAATTTTATTTTGTAATTTTGCTTTTAACATTCTTTTATAAGAAAATAAAGAGAAAATTAAAGTCGAAATTCCTATTAATATTACTGCCCAAAGAATTATCTTTTGTTTATCTTGATTACTTTTTGCGGTTAAATCTTTTTTATGATCTTGGATTTTTTCTTCTGCGATTTTTTTATCAAACTCAAATTGCATTTCATTTTGTGTTTGATTTATCGAATTTGATTCATTTGAAATACTATCTCTATAAATTATGTATAGTTTGAAATACTTTAATTCATTTAACTTATCATTTGTGATATTTGAAATATCAGATAGTGATTTGTAGCAATGTTCAATTGATTTTTTTAATCCAATTTGAACGGCGATCTGTAAAGCTTTTGAATAATAAAGATTAGATTTTTGAAAATCATTTTTATTATAGGCTAATGAAGCTATGTTGATATAAGAATTGCACATATTGGGTATGTCGTTCTTTTTTTCTCTAATTTTAAGTGCTTTAAGAAAATAAATTTCAGCTAAAACAAATTCTTTTGACTCTAAATAAACTAATCCAATATTGTTATAAGAATCCGCTAATGAAGTTTGATCATTCACTTTTTTATCATAATCAATACAGTGAAAGAGATTTTTTAAAGCTAGATCAAATTTCTTCTGATGCATGTAAATGATTCCAATATTATTTAATTCTACAGAAACGTAATATAGATTATTATTACGCTTTACAATTTCTAAAGATTTGTAATAATATTCTAGCGATTTATTTAAATTGTTTTGATTTTCATAAATTAATCCTAAATTATTATAAGTCTTTGCTATTTCTTCCTCATTATGAATACTAAGTTGTATTTTTAATGCTTGAAAATAAAGATTAATTGCCTCAGGATATCTACCTAAATAATCATAAATAATTCCTTGATTACTTAGAGTTGTAGCAATTCCTAAGAGGTATTTTTCTTTTTGAGAAAGTGTTAAAGTATATAATGGACCCAATTGACTGGACAGGTTTTTACCAAAGCTAAGATGTTTTTATGACATAGAAACATTGGAATAATAAAAATTATTTGGAGCGATTTGATTCAATGAATCATGTCTTCTCTCTTTATTGTAAAAATCAATATATTTT
>CANJKA010000098.1 GCA_947474675.1 Flavobacteriales bacterium | reverse complement strand
TAGCTAGATAGGAACGAAGATCTGAGAAAGACAATAATTTGTAATCTTCTGCAAAAACATAATCTGGAAAAGGACTAGCCAATGTCGTTGTGTATTTACGAGCATAAACATTTCCATTTCCTCTTACCTCAAAATTTACTTTTGTTGCATCAGTTCCATAGACAATAATCGCTTTTTCAATATCAGAAGCGACTTTGACACTTAAACCATATTTGCCAGCTATTTGAGTTCTTAAATATAAGCCATTATCTGAAGTAGATTGAATGTTTAATAAAGCATCAGTTCCACCAAAATAGGAAGTTGTTGTACCGAAATAGGATCTTGAATTTTGCATAAATAAACTTGTTCCACCTCCACTTAGTTGCATAAAACCATTTGTATAAAGGTTCAACCTACCGAATTCTTGATTCATTAAAGTAAAATCTAAACCATTTTGTCGAAATACTGTACCATCGGTTTCAGATGCTCCAGTAGTGGTATTTGTTAATCCTATTCTTGCTGTTTTACCAAAATTTAAAGTATTCCCAGGCGTTCCTCCTCCCAATGGACCCGGTGAACCAGGAGTAGTTAAAATATAATCTGCAATTCCATGAACTTGAAAATTAAAACCAGGTAAAGTTGTAGATGTTGATAACGGCTTAATACCTAATCCAACATAACCTGCGTTTGTTCCGTTAGAAGTTGTTATTAAAGGCCATACAGTTGGAAACTGAGCATTAACATTTACAAATGCCATTAACCCTAAGGCTGATAAAAGTAGTTTTTTCATTTTCTTTAATATTTTAGTTAAAACTAATAAATAAAGCTTATATAAACTAATTTTTTAATTAAATAATGAAATTATGATAATTTTGATTTTAAAAAACATTGATACAAGCGAACTTTTTCGCATATTTACATAAATTAATTGTAAGCTTCTGAATTAGCTGAATGAAAAACATGACAAAGATGGATGAAATTAAAAATGACGATACCTATGACATTAAAAACAATAAAGCACTTATGAAAAATATTATTTTACTGCTATTTATTTCTATCTCGTTTATAAGTTTTACTCAAGAATCCTATGATTTTTCTTCTGCTCTCCCAATTGGAGAAAATGTTATTCAAACTGTTGATGAAAAATATTTCGGGATCTATTCAGCAGATAATAATGAAACCTTTTATGAGTTCAATGCAGATGGAGTTTGGATCATTTCAACTATATTCAGTGCAATTTCGAGAGAAACAATTCGAGAATCATCAAAATATACAGTTCGAAATGGTTATATTTTTGGAATTGTTGCCGACGATTCACTTCCATGTGTCTTAGAGGGTGAGTTGTATCATTTTGGGATGAGAAATAAAGATCAATTAATCGGACCAAATTCATCCCATGTTTTAAAACAGATTAACTCAACTACTTTTATTATTTCTTTTTCAGAAAATGGAGGTTATACTCCAAGTATTTTTTCATTTTTAGGTAATAAATTATCTGTTCAACACTTTGATTATGAAATGGGAACAAATCTTTTTTCAACTATTAAAAATCAGACCTCAAAAACAGTAAATGGTCTTAATTTTATCCAACTTTCTCCAACATTAGCCGAATGGAAGCAAATTAGTGTATTAAATATATACGGAAATAGCCAATTTTATGTAAAATAATTCAACAAAAAACCACCAATTTTAACAAAAAACAATTTTTGCGTTTAAAAATACCTATTTCGTAGGTAAAAAATCCATGTTAATAGGTTATTATGCGGAAATTAACAATTAATAACTTAATTTTACCATTAAATATATTTATAATTATGAAAAAACTAGTATTAACATTATCATTATTTGCTTGTACTTTTGGGGCTCAATCTCAAATAGTATTTAAGGGAATTTCTCCAGCTTCTATTGTTGGTTCTTATCCTTTTACTTATACAAATCCAGTATCTTCAGGAACTGCTTGGGGTGGAGCTGTAGACGGCGCAGGATTTTTTGTTGAAGATACACTTCAAAAAGTGACAGATGATGGAACAGCTGCTGATTCATTAGGTTGTGGAACAACTATCGTTGATGACATGACAGGAAGAATTGCTTTTATTTATAGAGGTTCTTGTAATTTTAGTTCTAAAGCATACCATGCTCAGTTAAAAGGTGCGATAGCTTGTATTATTGTAAACAATGTTGCTGGAGATGCTGTAGGTATGGCTGGTGGAACTGATGGAGCAAGTGTAACAATTCCAGTTATAATGGTTTCTCAAGCTACTGGTGCATTATTAAAAGCACAAATGGATTTAGGTTCTGTAGTTGTTAGATTAGAAAATATTACGGGTCTTTATGCTGACAACATTGGAATGATGACAGATTATATGCTTGGTGCAAGATCTTATTCAACTCCTGCGTTAACTGCTCAATCAGCTACTGAATTTTCAGTTCCATTGGGAGTATATGTATTTAACAGAGGTAATGCTGCACAGCCAGATGTAACTGTTGATGTGAACATTGACTTTGGTGGAGCTAGCGTTCATGCTGCAACATCTACACCAGCTGCAATGAATGCAGGTGATACAATTTATGTTACTTTCCCAGATTTTACTCAAGCTACTTATCCTTTAGGAGTTTATACGGTAACGTATACTACAAGTATGGCTAATACAGATTTATACACTTCTGATGATGTTGTAACATCTTCTTTTGAAATCGTTAACAGTACTTATTCTTTAGTGCCTTTAACTGCTGGTGTTACTCCAATTGCAAATTCTCATAACACTTCAGGTTCTGCAGGTTTATTATCTGTTAGAACATGTATTAAATATGAAAATGCAAATGCAAGTAGAATTGGTGCAGAAGGAATTTATTTCTCGGCTTCTGATACTGCTTCTTTAGATCAATCAGAATATAAAATTGAAGTTTCTAAATGGGACGATGTTTATGATACAGTTTCAGGAAATTTCCAAAACAATTTTGATAGTATTTCTCTAATTGTTGATGAATTTTACAACATGGTTGGTGATCAAGAATCTATTATGGTTTATGTTCCTTATTCTGTTCCTGTACACTTTTTGGATAACCAAAAATATTTATTTTGTGTAACTCCATCATCTCCTTCAGTGAAATTAGGATATAACAATGCTTTTAATTATGATTTAAATTATTCATATTTTAATGAATCAATTCACCCGATGTTTGTAGATGCTACAACTGCACAATGGTATAGTGGATTTACAGGTGGAGATTCTCCAGCTTTTGGTATTAAAACTTCTGATGCTTCAACTTGGGGTATTTTCGAAAACAATTCAATTGAAGGTTCAGTTTATCCTAACCCTGCAAATGATGAAATTTCTATTTCAATGAAAGCAGAAGGTGCAGCTAAATTAATCGTTACTGATATCTCAGGAAAAGTTGTTTTGAACAACACGATTAACTTAATTAACGGTAAGTCAAAAGTGAACATCAATTCATTAACTACTGGAATGTATATTTTTAATGTAGTTCTTGAAAATGGAACTTCATCAACTTTCAATGTTGTGAAAAAATAAGATAAATATTCTATAATATATTGGAAACGGCTGTTCAAGTGAACAGTCGTTTTTTTTTGATCCAATTAAAACTGATCCAAAACCCTATATATTTTTTTGGCTACAAACTTTTGACTAGTTGAATTTTTTAAATCCTCAGCTAAAGCTGGAGGACTATGAAAAATCAACTTTAACCTCTTAATTCTCTATTAAATTATTCAATAAGCATGGTTTTCAATCCATTCATAAAAGACAAAATACATACTTCGGCTTTAGCCAAAATTACTAGTGAATCAAAGTAATATCAGATAGCTTTAGCAAGCCATTTCTTTCGTAGATATAAGAAATCAAAATAATAAACAACTCTCAATGAAATTGTATTCAATTGGTCTGAAGCAAATGTTCCAACTAAATTTTTACCAAAATTATTAATAATAACCTGACTATCACTGTTAATAGAATTTTTCCAAGATAAAGTCGCAAAACTACCTGGAGCAAATTGCCATTGGAACAACATATTTACGTTGAAAGCGTTGAAACTAAAGTCATGATTTTCATTGTATAAAGTTTCATCCAAAAGTAATCCATCAGCAGATAAATTATGAAAACTAACATATCTTCCTCTTACCCAATAATGCCTACCAACCAAACTTAGAGATAAATTATTTTTAAAAGTATATTGAACGGTGAAATCATAAGATATGTTTTTTAAATATCTTACTCCGAAAATGATATCTCCATTTGTTGTATCATCTGCTACAAATCCTCTGTCCTTATCATCTTCAAAATATGAACCTGTTATTCTAAAAGTTAATTTATCGTTCACACGTACACTTGGGCTAATATCAAAACCAAAAAACGGATTGTACCCAATTGATGGTGATACCAAAGCAGTTGAACCACCATAGGCATTGACAGAAACTCTCAATTTTTTTCGGTAATCTGAATCAAATGAAAATTGGTTGAAAATGTTAGGTGTTCTTCTAAAATAACGACCAGCTGTTCTAGGTTCGTAATAATCAACTTCTCCTAAGGGCGACGCATTAAATGAATAAGATAAACCTACAAAATTTTTAAAAGTACCTGATATGTATGTTCCAATATTCACTTGATTTAAGGTGTGAGTTGTATAATTTATTTCATGTGAAAAATTCATATTGATATTCGCATTTATGAATTTTCCAAATGGTACATATTCATTATAATTTAAATTTAGTTGATTTACTAAATAATTTCTTTGTCTTGTAACACCCATGTCATTATTATTAAACGTTGGACTAATTCCATTTGATGAAATACTATAGGTGAATTTCCCGCTACTTTTAGCAAAACCAATATTATAAGAATGGCCAAAATTATTTTTATATACATTATTCGAATCAGCGATAAAAATATTCGTTAATGCACCATCTCCAAAGAGAACATAAGTATTATTTTTATTATTCAGCATTCCTCCAAAGCCAGTCACATTAGAGATTTGATAACCTTGATTTCTGGTTACATTTGAATTTATTAAATATACATTCGAACTGTTTTTCAATTGTTGATCTATAACTGCAATATTATAATTCGAAAATGGTTCGGTTAATACTTTTCTATCATTCCCTAATGAATCTCTAACTATTGCATAGGTATTATTCAAAACGGCATTCATTAATCCTAATCCCAATCCTTTTTTAGAGCGCCCTGAAACTTTAGCAATATTTAATAATTTAGCATTTGATGGATTTGTAATAACTTTTTCTCCTGCATTTAAATTATCATAAACTGAATAGTAATCCGATGGTTTACGCCCAATTCTTCTTGAATAAAATAAATTCCCTTTGTTAAATAAATCTGTGTTTTCTTGAAAAAAGGGTCTTTGTTCGTCATATGTTTGTTCTAACGAACCAAGATTTTTCACCAAATTATCACTTTGAACTTGAGAAAAATCAGGAAGTAAACTGACGTCTAATGTATAGGATTCGTTGAGTCCATATTTTAAATCCATTCCTCCGACCATTTTTTGTGTAAAATTACTTTCTCCTTCAATATTTGCAGGGTAATGGGATGCGACTCCGGTTATAAATGGCGTTAATGATAATCGAACTGGAGCTTTAATGTTATTAATTCCTTTTAAAATCCCCCAATATTTCAATGGATTATTTACCCCTCTTGGTGTTAGAGCCCATTGATCAAATTTCCCATTACGAATTGTTTTTCGTGTAATTTGAAAACCCCAAATATGTTCGTCTGTTACTGGAAAACGCAAGGCTGAATAAGGAATTTTTATTTCAACCGTCCAACCTTCAGACGTAATTTTTGTTTTACTTTCCCAAACGGCATTGAAATTTCCGTCTGAAAAACGACTATCACCTTGAACTCCAGATGCTGTCACTGTAAAATCAAAAGCATCTTGTTGTGTATTATACGTATCGAAAACAAGTCGAAATTGATCTGCAATTAAATCATTATCTCTTGAACCTAATTGTTTTGCAATACTGTCAGGTTGATTATCGTATAATTTTGCTGAAATATACAATGCCGTATTGTCATAAATAATCTTGACTTCTGTTCTTTGGCTTGGAGCAATTCCATATAAAGGATAATTTTGGTTGAAATCACTGATGATTTTAACATCTTTCCATGCTTCATCATTTAATTCTCCATCAATTTTTGGAATTGATTTTGTGAATGTGGTAGTATATTCTTTTCTTTCAATTATAGAATCTTTTGTATTGGATTGGCCAAAACAAAGGAGATTTAAAAATGTAAAAGTTAGAATAAAGCAGATTTTCATTGTTCCAAAAATAAGTATTTAAAACAATTATTAGAATAAAAGTTTAAGAATGGTAAATTTTAGTTGATGAATGGTAAATTCATTTGAGTATTTAGCTTCTTTAAGAGTATTTGAATTTAATTTTACTCGATTTCTATTCGATCAGAGAGGTTCTATTTTTTATTATTAAGAATTGAAGTTGATACAGCATAACCAGAAGAAACGCATCCTTGTATAAGATATCCACCTGTTGGAGCATCCCAATCAAGCATTTCTCCACAAACAAATATGGTTGGATAATTTATTAGCTGAAATTCATTTGTTATTGATTCCATTGAAACTCCTCCAATTGTAGAAATAACTTCATCAATTGGACGAAGAGAAGTTGGATAAAATTTCATTCCTTTAAGTATTTCGGCTAAAATGTTTGAAGAAGAATATTCTTCTTTTGTTGTTCTTAATTTTATGAATTGAATGACCGTTTTCGAAACATTCATTTTTCTTAATCCATCAGTTTTATTTTTGGATTTTTTTAAAACATTTTTAATTTCTTCTATCGTTTTTGAAGGTTTGAAATCAACTGTAAAATATCCTTCTCTATCTTTGCGAAATTCCTTGTTGATAAAATAAATGGGAGCTCCTTCTAATCCATAGTTTGAAATGACAATATCTCCTGTTTTTTTTGTTGAATTATAGGTTATTTCAATATTTTTTATTGTTTGACCTTCTAATGAATTTATCTCATTCCAATTCTCTAATTCAAATCCAGAATTACTTGCTTCGAATGGTTCACAGACAATTTTCTTATCTTCTAAAATGGTTTTCCATTCACCAGTTGAGCCTGTTTTCTTCCACGAAGAACCACCCATGGCTAAAATTAAATAATCGAAGTCACATTTAATTTCTTGAATACCTTTAGTAAAAACAACCTCCTTGTCACTAAAATCAATAAATTTATGAGAAAAATGGAGTATTCCTCCTAGTTTTTTTATTCGATCCATCCACGCTGAAAGTACTTCAATTGGCTTAATTCCTTTCACAGGAAAAATTTTTCCAGAGCTTCCAATGTATGTTTGAATACCTATTTTTTCTAAAAAATTAATCCAAGCAGAATTATCAAATTGTTGAATGGCTGATTGAATAAATTGGTGATTGTATTTTTCAAGAAACGCTTCAATTGGTTCGGAATGTGTTAAATTGAAACCTCCATGTCCGGCCACTAAAAATTTTCTTCCAGCTGCCTTTTTATGATCAAAAAACTGAACTTCGAAACCTTGTTCAAGTAAAATAGTTCCCGCCATTAAACCAGCTGGACCCATTCCGACAATACAAACTTTCTTTTGTGACATGTTGTAAAATTAATTAAAAAGAGGTGAATTAAATGAAATGTGATAGAAATTGAGTTTATTTTATTTTGAGATGCTAGGATTAAAATTTACTAATTTAAATGATTTATTTACTTTAGTTCATTGCCCTGAAAGGGTGTAATACGAAAATATTGGGCAAAGCCCTATGAATCAAAGTAAATCACACTGCCAAAAACCCTGTAGGGGCGTAGTATTTAATCCCATCATACTTTATATCTCGCCCTTTCGGCTAAATTAATTATAGTTTTTTCTACCGATGGATTTTGAATTTCGAAGCAAAATTCCGCACCTAAGAAATTCAATTGGGCCCCATAGATTAAAAAAGTGAATGAATTTCGAACTGTTTTAGTCCCGATTTTTCTTCGGGATGAGTTTTTGAAATTTCACTTTTTTAATCGTAAAGTGTAATTTAATTTGTTATGTGCTAGACCTTTTCTTCGAAAGCTGCTCTTTCTCTCTTTTTAGGGCAATGCCAAAAAGTAAGAATTTATAATGGATAGACTATCTTTCTTTTTAAATAGTAATTTCATCTCGAAGCCTATTTCGTAAAAATATTCTTTTGATATCTGTATAAATAATTGACAGGTGATTAAAATAATTTTGATAAAATAGTATTCAAGCACCTAAATATAAAATAATCCCAAAAATCTTTAAAATAAGATTCCTATAAAAACAGTATATTTGTCTAATGGATCAAACGTTTGGGAAAAAATATAAACTGTGTCGACAGAAACTGATTGATTCAGTTTTTAA
Source organism: Flavobacteriales bacterium (assembly GCA_947474675.1). GTDB lineage: Bacteria > Bacteroidota > Bacteroidia > Flavobacteriales_D > Crocinitomicaceae > CAIUKX01. The sequence continues at coordinate 7,509 of CANJKA010000098.1, read as the reverse complement.
AAGTGGAACTACGGTTAAACAATATCCCTTCGTTGTTCATTTTATGGAAATAGAAGAGAATTTAGAAGCTCCGTTTCAAATTACAGTTTCTGCTCCAAAACGACTTTTCAAAAAAGCGCATGATAGAAATAGAATAAAAAGACTCATGCGTGAAACAATTCGAAAGAATAAATTAATTTTGGAAACGTTTATCACAACAAACAACAAACAGTTGATTTTGTTTATGGTGTATACATCGAAAGAAGAAATGAAATACGATGTGTTACTTAGAAAAACAGAACAACTTTTCACACAACTAGTTAACAAATTTGAAAACAATGATACAAAAAAAAACCAGCAGTAAAATCGTCATCCTTTTTGCTTTTATTTCTCTTTTTTCATTTAAATCAATTTCTCAATCGAATGGATTTGAGTTGATCAAAAACATGGAGATCACAGATTTAATCTATGAACATTTAGAGAAATATTATGTTGATGAAGCGAAAGTTGGTCAATTATCCAAGGTTGCAATTGATGCGATGTTGAAAGAATTAGATCCATACACGGTTTATTACCATGAATCGAATATGGAAGATTATAGATTGATGATGACGGGTGAATATGGTGGAATTGGTTCATTGATTCGAAAGATTGGAGAATATACTTACATCGCAGAGCCGTATGAAGGAAATCCAGCTGAAAAATCTGGTTTAAAGGCAGGTGATAAAATTATTTCAATTGATGGTAAAACAATGGTTGGAAAAACAACTGATGAAGTTTCAAATTCTTTAAAAGGACCAAAAGGAACAACTATTAAAGTGGAAGTCGACAGAGAAGGTGAAGGTATTGTATTTATTTCAGTGACAAGAGACGAAATTAAATTACCAGATGTTCCGTATACTGGCATGTTAAATGCTACTGTCGGTTACATTAAATTGAATAGTTTTACTCAAACTGCTTCTTCAGATGTCAAAAAAGCGATGGAAGAATTAAAGTCTAAAGGTATGACCGAAATGGTTTTAGATTTACGAGGAAACGGTGGAGGTTTATTAATTGAAGCGGTTAAAATCGTAAATTTCTTTGTGCCAAAAGGTCAAGTTGTTGTAACAACTAGAGGTCGAGTAGAAGAAGAAAATAGAGTTTATAATACTTTAGAAGAACCTTTAGATACAAAAATCCCATTGACAATTTTGATAGATGAAGGATCTGCTTCTGCAAGTGAAATTGTTTCAGGAAGTTTACAAGATTTAGACCGTGCTGTTATTATCGGTTCAACTTCATACGGAAAAGGATTGGTTCAACGAGTTTATGATCTTAAATATGGAGCGAAAATGAAATTAACAATCGCGAAATATTATACTCCTTCTGGCAGATGTGTTCAGAGATTGGAATATTATGACAATGCAGATGGTGAAAAGCCGAAAGAAATTTCAGATTCTTTAGTTAAAAAATTCAAAACTTCAACAGGAAGAGATGTAATCGATGGAAGAGGAATAGAGCCTGATGTTAAACTTGAAGAAAGAGAAATGAGCCGTCTTTCAGCAACTATTTATGCGAATAATCTAATTTTTAATTACGCGACAAAATTTCATGTTGCTAATAAAGAAATTGATGCTGCAGGAAAATTTAAATTGACAGATGTTCAATACGAAGAATTCAAAAAATATGTATTAGCTGAAACATTTACTTATTCTACTGCATCTGAAGAGGTTTTGAAAAAAATGAAAAAAACAGCTGAAGAGGAAGGATATTATGAAGATTCAAAAGCAGAATATGATGCTTTACTTGCAAAAGTGATTCCTTCAAAAGAAAGAGATTTAGAAAAATTTAAAGAAGAAATAAAAATTTTACTTGAAAATGAAATTATTTCTCGCTACTATTATCAAAAGGGTAGGGCAGAAGATGCATTTAGAAGCGATTTAACAATTGCTAAATCTTTAGAAATTTTAAAAAATATTAAAGAATACAATACTATTTTAGGTAAATAAACGTTCTTTTAAAAAACTATCTGATTTTTTATCAGAACTACATTTTCTTCTATTTATGTTAGACCGTTTATTTGGTTATAAAGTACACAATTTACTACATGTACTAGGAATGTCAGTATTGGCTTTTGGCTTACCTTTAAACAAGGTATTGATGTCAATTGGTGCAATATGGGGGGTTTCTAATTTAGTCTTGGAAGGCGATTTCAAAACATATTGGGTTAATATTAAAAGAAATAAAGTTTTTCATTGGTTAATTGCTTTCTTTTCATTGCACATTATTGGCCTTTTATGGTCTTCTGATATTAGTTATGCGACTCATGATTTATTGATTAAACTCCCGTTATTATCTGTTCCCCTAGCATTTGTGGCGAGGCCTATAGTAGAAAGAAAAAACATCAATTTAATTTTATATGCATTAATTGCATCTTTACTTTTTACTTCAATCACCAATATTGGTTATTATCTTCAGTGGTTCGGAGCGAAGGAATATACTGATTTTAGACAACTTTCGTTGTTTGGATCTCATATTAGGTATGGAGTTTTAATTGCATTAGGAGGGGCAATTTGTCTTTATTTTATTATTAAAATTAATTCTACTTACCTGAAAATAATATGGGGATTTGTTTTTTGTTGGTTTTCTATTTATACTTTTTATAGTCAGGTTTTATCTGGTGCAGTTTCATTTATTGTTATTCTTTTAGTATTTATTTTTTCTTTTTTATATAAATATAACAAACTTCTCACAATTGTTTTTGGACTGATTGGTTTATGTGTATTCTATTTTTTGATACAATTTTTGATACCCCAAAAACAGATTTTGATAGATGTTTCTTCTCTACCAAAAAAGACAATTGAAGGTAATTTATATACAAATCATTTAGATGATAAAATGACTGAAAACAACAGAAGAATTTATATAACTGTTTGTAAATATGAACTTAAAAGAGAATGGGATAAAGTATCAAAAATGGTTTATGAAAAGATGGATAAAAAAAATCAGCCTTTGCAATATTCTTTGATGCGTTACATGACTTCAAAAAATTTAAGTAAAGATGCCGTCGGTTTTAAAAAGTTAACAAAGCAAGATATTCTAAATGTTGAAAATGGAATATCAAGTGTCGATCAACTTAAAACAGGTATTTTAGGACGATTATACGGAGTTAAATATGAATTAAGTAATCATTCCGATCCAAATGGTCATTCTCTTTTACAGCGTTTCGAATATTGGAAAACGGCTAAAAATATAATACAAAATAATTGGATTATTGGAGTTGGTAATGGTGATGTACAACATGCTTTTGATATGCAGTATGAAAAAGATAATTCTTTATTATCTCCTTCTAATAGAGTTAGAGCTCATAATATGTATTTAACTGTTTGGATTTCGTTTGGTGTTTTTGGTCTTATTCTATTTCTGGTATTTATTTTTAGTTATTTAAAACAGTCTATTAAAAATAATGAACTCCTTGCATTGATGTTTATTTCGTCTGCAATTGTTACGTTTACTATTGAAGACAGTATTGAAACTCAATTGGGAGTTTGTATTTTTTCTCTCTTTATCGGATTATTTATTAATAAAATTGAAACTAATAGACTGTAGATATTAGAAATTATATGAAAGACCATTTCGTTTAAAGACTTTAAAAAGTTAATTAACAATTCACCCTTTGACCTAATTCCACAAAGCACAGAAAGACCAATGTCCTATTAACATTCTATTCTCCTTTTTTGAAAATATTCCCCACTTCTTTCCCGATTTTTTGAATTGTTTCAACTCCTTTAGAGATTGGAGTAGTCGTGAAATCATCGTAACCACTGTATAAATTATCTTCTATTTCTTGAGAAGGATAAATTAATATTTGGTCATTAAAAGGCATTGCTTTTTCTAGTTTTGTTAAAAAAGAATCAACACCCGTATAATAGGAAACTGAGCCAGATCTAGCTGAAACAAAAATAATTAAATCTTCTTCCACACTTTTATTGTTTACAAAGAAGAAATCTTCAGTATCGTCTAATTGAATAAAATTCATTTCTGCAAAAATTTTCACTCTTTTCAACATCGTCACAAAAGAGTCATGCAATTCATGTGTTCCGTAAATGTCAATTGTAATGTTTAATTCTTTTGCTAAACGCAATATTCTTTCACACCAACTAGGAAAACTACTTTCTAATTCAGCATAAGGAGGGCAAACTAACACTATTTTATCATAGGAAACAAATGCTTTTTCAAGTTGACAAAAGAAAATGGTTTTATCACATACATCTAATAAATGATCTCTATCATCACCAACTACACGTTTGAGTAAATTCATTTTTTTACTATCGTTTAACACAACAATATCAGTAAACAATTCTTTTGAAACACGGGCAATACCTGAAGAAAGATTATGATCAATTGTTGTGACAACGTTTACTGGAAACTCTCCACTTGAAAAATGTTTTACGATTTCATCCATCTCTTTTCGGGAAGTCCGGATTCTTTGTTCTGCTTCTTTATTGTTTGGTAATACACTCACGACAGAAATTGGATTTAAAACTCTCTTGTCAGTAATTAAAACACTAAAATCAATTAATAATTCGTTCTCTTTTAACTCATTAATAGCAATCAATAAATGTTGATTTCTCGAAACTCTTTTCACTGATTTCTCTCCTCCCGATTCTGCCAATTGGATCAATAACTTTTTACCTGCATTTTCAGATACAAATGATGCCACCATGCACGTTACTAAAATTAAAAGAATGGTTCCGTTAACAATTTGACTACTCAAAATCCCTTTTTCATACCCTCTTATTATAATAGCTAATGTTGCTGCTGCATGAGCAGTACTTAAACCAAAAATAACCTGTCTTTCAACATTTGTCATTTTAAATATAAACTGTGTTGCTAATGCAGCAAGCCATTTACTAAATAATGCGAATGTTGTTAATATTCCAGCAACTATCAAGGTATGTGGACCGCTTAGTACGACTTTGTAATTTACAACCATTCCAACTGAAATCAAGAAGAAAGGTATAAATAATGCATTTCCAATAAAATCAATTCGATTCATTAAAGCAGAAGAATGTGGAATTAATTTATTCAAAACTAATCCAGCAACAAAGGCACCAATTATATGTTCAATTCCTGCCATTTCAGCTAAAAAGGCAGCAAAGAAAATTACTGAAAGAACAAAAATATAATGTGCCGTTTTTTCACTGTCTAATTTACTAAAAAACCACCGTGCTACCTTTGGAATAAGATAAAACATGATGAATGTAAAGATCAATAATGAAGATATCAATCGAATCCAAAATGCTGAATTTAAATCCCCTCCTTTTGAACTAATTATAATAGCTAAAATGATCAAAACGGCAGTATCTGTTAAGATAGTTCCTCCTACAGCTGTTGCTACAACTGTGTTTTTCGACAACCCTAAACGACTAATGATCGGATAAGCCACCAAAGTATGAGTTGCAAACATACTCGCTGTTAAAATACTTGCTGTTGCATCTAGATTTAGCATATAACGGCAAATCGGATATCCTAATGCAATTGGAATAATAAACGTTAGAAAACCAAATGTAAAACTCTTGACCCGGTATTTTTTAAATTGAGACATGTCCAATTCTAAACCTGCCATAAACATGATGTACAATAAACCAATGGTTGCAAATAATTTAATTGATCCATCCGATTCTAACAGTTTAGAACCGATTAATCCTATTCCATGCGGACCAATAATTACTCCTGATATAATTAATCCAATTATCGAAGGAATTTTAAATTTACGTAATACAATAGGAGAAAGTAAAATAATAAATAAAATAGTTGAAAAAATCAATACTGGATTTTTCAAAGGAAAATGAAATTCATCTTTTAAATGCTCAAAAAAACTTACCATCTACACGCAATTTTACTAATTCTATCACAAAAATAATCATTAACAAACTATTAATTTTATTAAATATATAAATTGATGTTTTGTTAACATTAGTTTTTGTACGCTTTTACACAAGAAAAAGTTACCTTTGTAAAAAAATTATCCAATGCAGTTCGAATTAACAAAGGACTTTCTTGACACATTACGCCAAGCAATCGTTGAAGAAAACAATGATTGGATAATTCAACACATCCATGAACTTCACTTTGCAGATATTGCTGATTTATTAGATCAGTTAACCAATGAGGAAGCTAAATATGTCTATTTCCAATTAACAGCCGACGAACAAGCGGATGTATTAATGGAATTAGAAGAAGAAATTCGAGATCGTTTCTTGAGTTCCCTTTCTTCAAAAGAAATTGCTGATCAGTTAGAAAACCTTGACTCAGATGATGCGGCAGATATTCTTGGAGATCTTTCTGAAGATAAAATACAGGAAGTTATTTCTCAAATGGAGGATGACGAAGCAGCTGAAGATATTGTCGAACTTTTAAATTACGACGAAGATACTGCTGGGGGATTAATGCAAAAAGAGTTTATCCAAGCAAAAATGGATTGGCCAGTAAATCGATGTTTGGTCGAGTTACGTCGTCAAGCTGAAGATGTTGAAAATGTGTATACAATTTATGTTGTAGACGATTTAAATAAATTGGTTGGTTTACTTTCTTTGAAACGTCTTTTGTTTGCTGATATAAAAACACATATTCGCGATTTATACCAAAAGAAAAATGTTATTTCTGTTAAAACGAGTGATAGCAGTGAAGAGGTTGCAAAAATAATGGACAAATACGATTTGGTATCCATACCAGTTGTCGATTTACAAAATAAATTAGTCGGAAGAATTACCATTGATGATATCGTTGATGTGATCAAAGAAGAAGCGGATAAAGATTTCCAAATGGCTTCTGGTATCTCTGATAAAATTGAATCAAACTCTAGTGTTTGGCATATTTCACGTGCAAGATTACCTTGGTTATTGATTGGAATGATTGGTGGAATTTTTGCCGCTAATGTGATTTCAGGATTTACAGGAGAAATTAGTAATATTCCAACTTTGGCATTATTTATTCCTCTTATTACTGCTATGGGTGGAAATGTTGGAGTCCAATCTTCAGCAATTGTTGTACAAGCATTAGCAAAGGGCAATATAAAATTTGAAAATATTTCTAAAAAAATAGCCAAAGAAACACTCGTAGGATTAATAAATGGAGCCCTTTTAGCTTCAATTATTTATGTTATTGCCAGTTATTTTGGAGATTCTATTTTAGGATTTGTTGTTAGTATTTCCCTTTTTGTTGTGATCGTTTTTGCTGGAATTTTTGGCACATTGATTCCATTGATTTTGAACAAATACAAAATTGATCCAGCACTTGCAACTGGGCCTTTCGTAACTACATTGAATGATGTATTAGGATTGTTTATCTACTTCACGGTTGGTGGTTTATTGTACCATCTTCATTAAATCTTCTTATCTATGACAGTTCTATTTTTAGATGAAGTTCATGAAGTATTAGCGACGCGATTAACAGACGCAGGGTATTCTTGTATTCAAGCTGCTGAATTTTCTCTTGATGAATGTCAACAAGCACTTAAAACTGCTGATGGGATTGTTATTCGTTCGC
>CANJKA010000097.1 GCA_947474675.1 Flavobacteriales bacterium | reverse complement strand
GATAGCGTATATGATATAGAATATGAAAAAAAGAGAGAGCAACAAAAAATCATTACTCCCTCTTAGAGACTAGCTCTTGGCTGTCTTGAATTACAAAAATAGAAAAAAATAAATATTTTTACTAGGATATTAACACAGAATCTCAGGTTGCTCAAATTTATCCAAATCCTGCTGCTGATTTTGTTTCGATCACATACCATCACTCAAGCGCAGGAACGTTGCAAATAATGGATGTATGGGGGAATCGTATTTCTACAAATGTTATCCAAAGTGCTACTTCAATTAATACAGCCAATTTCAACAATGGAATCTATTTCTTTCAATTGGAAACGGAAAATAGGGTTAGAACGGTTGAAAGAGTTGTTGTGAATCATTAATCCAACTTCACCCTACTAATTTTTAGTAACTCCATTTCTAAATCTTGAATCACTTGCAAATAACTGTAATAATCATTCTCGACTTTTTCCACTTCTGTTAAACGTATTTTTCCTTCTAGGTAGATGAGTTGGGTCACTTGAACGATTGTTTCTTTGTCTTTTAAAATTTCTTTTTGAAGGAGAATGGCTTCTTCTAAATAGGTTTTTTGGGCTGATAATTCTGATTTCTTTTTTGTAATTTCAATTTCTTTGTATTCGATTAAATCAGTTTGTTCTTGCTTGGAAATTTCGTATATTTTCTGTTTACGATAGAATTCACCTTTGTTAAAAATAGGGACACTTAAACTAAATCCAATAGATTGAGACGCATTGTTTTTAAATTGAGTACCATATGGAATTATCGGTTTGTTTGGATCTGAATAGTCTTTATTACTTGAATAATATCCAGTTCCAACGTTTCCGTAAAATGACAAAGTCGGAACAATTTGTGTTTTATCGACCTTGTTTTGCAATTCGATAATTTCTAATTTATTTTTTAAATCTTCTACTTGAAAATATTCATCTAATGTTATTTGATATTCTGACAAACTTGTTTTGAAAGATTCAATTTTTGTTTCACTCATTACTGGTAAACCTATCAAAAAATTGAGATTGATGGTTTCATACGAAAATTCACGTTTGAAATTTAGTAAGGTAATCGTTTGTGTTTTAATGTTTATCGCTGTTGTTAAGGTGTCAAGCGCACTCAATCTTCCTTCTTTTACTAATTCTGATTGTCGCAATTTAAACGCTTTTAAATCTTCAATCATTTTTACTTGCTGCTCCATTTTTAATTGGACCTTCCAAATCGAAATACATTTTTCAATAACTTGATTTTTGACTTTTTCATTCGTTCGTTCAATATCGAAAGTTGAATTTTCTGTCGTTTTATCTAAAACTTTATTTTGCTTGAAATAACGAAATCCTTGAAATAAAATCAATTGAGAAGACAATCCCAACGAATTAGAATTTACTACATTCATTCCAAATTGATTTGTAAATGGATCTATTTTTCTTCCATAATTACTGTTATAACCAGAAGTTGCATTAAAAGTAGGTAAAAATGAAAGTTTTCCAAATTGTTGATTCACGAGCGATTGTTGAAACCTACTTTCTTGAGAAATAGTATTCTGTGCGTTTTTAATTCCTAAATCAATACATTCTTGAACCGTATTTACTTTTTGAGAAGTAACCCAATAATTGATCAATAAAAACGATAATAAAAAGATATTTCTCATTTTTCAATCAAGATTAATTACTTTTTCAAAAAAGCGGTTGATCAAACGTTTATTTTTGGTGATAATCTTTGCGTTTCCTTTTAAAATCGCTTTTACAGGGATTTCTTTGTCATAGGTTGTAATTAATTTTTTTGGCAATTGTATTTCCACTTCGTACATCTCAGCTTTAGAAACAGATGTTATTGATTTTACGGTTCCTTCCAACATTCCAAATTCGCTTTTTGGGAAATCAGCAAATTCGATGAATACCTTTTGACCTTTTTCAATTTTCCCTGATCCTACAAGTGCTACCTTCATTAACGCTCTAAATTGATTTCCTTTTGGAACAAGAACCAATGAAGCTTCACCCGCCTTGTAAAAACTAGAAATATTCAATTGCTTGTTAAACATGATTTTCCCATCAAAAGGTGCTACCCAAGCAGTGTTTTTCCCCCAATCTCGAATCGAATTTTGAAGTGAACTGATACTCAATTTGATGGAAGCTTGCAATTTTTGAATTTGTTGTCCATCGTTGTAAGTTGTTTCATTTAGATTTTTGAGTAACCCGTTTATCTGAATTTCATTTTGAATCAAGGCTTCTTTTTGATTCTGAAACTGCTGTTGTAACTGATTTTCAGCTTTTTCTTCTTTTAAATACTCTTCTTTCGAAATTGCATTTTTATTCAATAAACGTTGAGCCGAAAGCGTTTGTGCTTGTTGAAAGGAAATGTCATTTTCTATTAATTTCAACTTACGATTAGCTATTTCTTGCAATTTTTTTCGCTGTTCAATTTCATTTTGAATGGATGATAATTTCTTCTGAAAAAAATCGCTGCTTGTTAAATTATTTCTTTCTTTAATTAAAGATAGAAGGCTCATCCAACTTTGTTGTAAAGTCCCTAAGTTGATTTTTTCCAATTCTGCTGAAATCGTTACTTTTTTCATCGATGTAGCGTCGAATAAGCTCAAAAGAAATGTTTGAATCATTTCAATGTGTTTTGGATTGATTTCATTGTCAAATTGCGCCAATACTTTTCCTTTTTTAATCATTTGTTGATCTTGAACTTGCAAGTCTACCAATTTCGCATACATCTGATTTTCAAACTCAACTGGTGGACGATTGCTGTGAATATTTACTTCTCCAAGCAATTCATCAGGATAAGAAATCATCCAACTCAAGGTCAATAACAAAAGTATAAAGAAGAAAAACAAAGTATTTCCTGATCGCACCAGCCAAGAAGGCGGAGCGGAAAGCACTTCGTTGAGTACTTCACTTTTTAATTCTATGTTTATTTTGTCTTTATTCATTTTTGTTTTTTTTTAACCACTGAGTTACACGGAGTTTTTTAACGGAGTATCACGGAGTTCTGTTAAAAACTTTGTGATACTCTGCGCATTAACTTTGTTCACTCTGTGGTTAAATTAATCTAGTTCATCTTTTTGTTTTTTTTAACCACAGAGTACACGAAGTTTTAAAGGAGTCACACAAAGTTTAAAAAAGAACTCTGAGTAACTCTGTGCAAAAACTCTGCGTACTCTGTGTTTAAATTTATCTAGCTCATCTTCTCCAATTGCAACTGGTTCTTCACCAAACTAAAATACGCACCTTTTAAATCGATTAATTCATGATGTGTTCCTTTTTCTATAATTTTCCCGCCTTCTAGAACTACAATTTGATCTGCATTTTGAACGGTGCTTAATCGGTGTGCAATTACGACTGTTGTTTTTCCTTTGAAAAATTCATTTAAGTTTTCCATGATTACTTTTTCATTTTTGGCATCTAAGGCGCTTGTTGCCTCATCGAAAAATAAGAAATCTGGATTTTTATAAACTGCTCTTGCAATCAAAATCCTTTGTTTTTGACCACCACTGATTCCCATTCCTTCTCCTCCAATTTTTGTGTTGTAACTTAATGGTAATCCTTCTATGAATTCTCGGATGTTGGCTACTTTAACTGCGTGGAGGAGTTTTTCCTTATCCACTACCTCATCTCCTACAGCGATATTGTTAGCAATAGTATCTGAAAAAATAAATCCTTCTTGCATAACAGAGCCGCAATGTTCTCTCCAAGTTCGTTGGGAAATTTTACTTAAATCGGTTTGGTCGAGTAAAATTTCTCCCGTTGTTGGTTCATAGAAACGAAGGAGTATTTTCATTAAGGTCGTTTTTCCACTTCCGCTTGAACCGACGATGGCTGTCATTTTATTGGCGGGTATTAATAAATCTAAATCAGTAATAACATTGTCTTGCATGCCTTGGTAACGGAAATTTACCTTGTTAAAAGCAAGAGAATGAATTTCTGGAAGTGTATGAATGAAATCTGTGCCTTCAGGTTCTTCGTCTTCTTTGTTGTGAATTTCACTCAAACGTTCAATGGAAATTTTGGCATCTTGGAAAGAATAGATAAATGACAGAAACTGAGCAATTGGTGCGTTTAATTGCCCTATAATGTAGGAAATAGAAAGCATCATTCCCAGTGTTAATGAACCATCAATTACTAATTTAGCCGAATAAAAACTGATAAGGATGTTTTTAAGTTCGTTAATAATGTTCGAACCATTACTTTGCACTTGTTCTAAACGCAGACTTTTTATTTGAATTTTAAACAAGCGAACTTGTAGGTGTTCCCAACTCCATCGTTTGTTTCTTTCTGCATTGTGCAATTTAATTTCTTGCATTCCTTGGATGAGTTCCATTACTTTTGAGCGTTCATCACTCATTTGAGAAAAACGTTTGTGGTCTAAATCCTTACGCTTTTTCATGAAAAAACTTATCCAAAAGAAATAAAGGATGGTCCCTATAATGAAAATCACAAAAATAGGGACGCTATAAATGGCTAAAACAACACCAAAAATGATAAAATTGAATGCAGAGAAAAGAACGTTTAAGGATTTATTGGTTAACAATTGTTCGATTCGTTGATGATCTCCGATTCGTTGCATGATGTCACCTGTCATTTTTGAATCAAAAAATGAAATGGGTAATTTCATTAGCTTGATTAAGAAATCGGACACCAAAGAAATATTGATTCGTGTTGAAAGATGGAGTAAAATCCATCCTCTTGAAATTTCTATGATTGTTCTTCCTAAAAAGATAAACAATTGAGCAAAAAGAACTAAATATAAAAAATGTAGGTCCTTGTTTTGAATACCTATATCGACAACACTTTGGGTTAAAAATGGGAAGATTAATTGTAAAATACTTACAGAAAATAAACCTAATCCCAATTGAAACATGAAACGTTTGTAGTTGGACAAATATTTCCATAAGAATCCCATTCCTTCTTTTTTGGAAACATCATCGTCTTCCTTTTCAGAAAGTTTTGGAGTTGGTTCTAGTAAAAGAACGATTCCTTCTTCGGTTGTTTCGTTGGCGTGTTTTCCGATCCAATTGTCTATAAATTCTTGTTTGGAATATTCAAGTAAACCGTGAGCGGGATCAGCAACAAAGACTTTGTTTTTTTTGATTTTGTGTACAACTACAAAATGGCGTTCGTTCCAAAACACGATACACGGTAATGGCGCTTCTTCTTGCAGTTTTTGAAAGTTGATTTTTACACCAAGAGTTCGGAAGCCAATTTTTTCAGCTGCTTCAGCGATTCCTTGGAGCGAGCTACCGCTACGAGTGGTTTCGGAGAGTTTTCGAATTTTTTGGAGTGAAATGGAGCGTTTGTAATGTTTTGCAACCATGCGGAGACAAGTTGGGCCGCAGTCCATTGTGTCGGGTTGTTGATAGAATGGGAACTTTTTCATTTTATTTAATCTACCTCTTTCAAGCCTGCGTTAATATTTGCAATTTTCTCATGATCGATTGAGAAACCATTTTTACTTGAAATTACTCCACATTTTTCCAAGTTTTGGTAACCATCTTCTCCTTCCCATTTTGCAATATATGGGTTGTAATTGCATTCCAACGTATGGAACCACTCATCTTTAGTACGTTCAATTGGAATTCTATTATCGACACACATATGGCGAAATTCACATTCTTTACAAACGTCTATCAAACCTTTATGTACAAACCAATATTTTTTGAAAGCTGGAGTTGAAATTATTTGTTTTAATTCAACTTCCGATTTTATATCTTGGATATAGCCGAAGGTTTCTTCTGTTTCTGGAGCATTTTTTATTTCACCTTTTGGGGAAATATAGAGTTTTCTGTTTAGGTAGGTGTTGTGGTTTTGTGATTCTGAGTAAAGAATGCGATTAGAGGTAAATTCAACTTTTGAAATCTTTTTAGTTTTTGAAAAATTTGCTTGATAATAAAATATAAAATCTTCCAAATTTTTATCGAATGGGCTATTAAAGAAAACTAATCCATTTATTCTACTCGAATTTAAAATGATTTTTAAAAATTCATCCGTATAGAACTCTTGAGAATAGTTAAGAAGAAACAAACATCGATGTATGTTATGATTTTCAATAATTTCCAAAATATTTGAGAAAACTTCTAACGTTATTTTTTCAACTATTTTAATTACAATAAATTTACATAATACTTTTTCTACGTAAAAAATGATTTGTTCTAGGCTCTTTAAATCAACATTATTTTGCTCAATGATTGTGTTTGTTATCCATGAAGGATAGTTAAATTCAAGAAAATCTTGGTTGTTATCCGCACATTTAATTATGTTCCCCAATTGAACATAAGATTCTCTCTCAAAATTTTGTTCGAGAGAGGACAAATAACCGTCAATAATATATCTCTTAAATTCTTTCTTCAAAGCTTAATAATTTTCTTATAAAACAATCCTGCCGAAAATAATTTATCAGAATAAAAATTGTTTATATTGATTTTAGTATTTTTTTGCACTACTCTTTTACCAACTATTACTTTTTCAAAACACACAGGATGTGAAATTTTAATATTGCTCATACCCTAATTTTTGATTTTAAAAATAATGCTATCTCTTTATCTAAATGATATCCACCATATTGAGAAACCCAATCATATTGACCATTTGGATTCACCTCCAAATAATAATAAATCCCTTCTTTAGACCTAATCATATCAATCGAACCAGTTAATAGTTTTAAGCTTTTCATTACTTTATTTAAAGAATTTTCGGTTTTTTTAGGTAATTTATATGGCTCAAATCGACTTTGTAGATAATTATCCCTCATATCAATATTTTCTGAATCAGAATAAAATCGAATTGTGAAAAATTTTCCATCTAAGTAATAGGATCTAATTTCATATTCTTTATTAATTTCATTTTGAAAAAAGGATGGAAAAAATTCATCTGGGATATCATTTATTTTAGTTCTTTGAACACGTTGTAAATGAAATTTTCCTTCGTGTCTAATTGCGATATTTTCATGTATAGCTTTGGTTATAATTTTTTCTGCATCAAAATAACTTTGTAAAACTTTCTTTTTATTAATAATGACTGAATTTGGAACACCTAACAAATACTTTTGAGCAAAAAATAATTGGTTTAGTTTGGAATGTGAATCTTGTTGAAAACATCCTACTGACTTTTTATTAACTTCATCATAAAAAAAATTAGTTATTGAAGTATATTCTTGCAACAAATATTTTCCATATATCTCATCTGGAATATTAGATTCATTTTTCAATTCTGGGTTAACAAATTTTCTCCCTCTATTATAAAAAAAATCTACTTTTGAAAAGTCAATAATTTCACCATTATTAAGAACTAAAAAAACATTAATTTTCTTATTAGATATTACTATCTTTATATTTTTAAAATTTTCTTCTTCAATGTTAATCCGCTTGAATGGACATTCAATATAATTTAACCAATCAATTAATCTGTTAGTACTTCTGTCACCATTGTATGAAAATAAAACTATCATTTTTGAATAATTTCAATTAAATCAAAATGAATTTTAATTCCATTTTCAAAATTATGATGCATCATAATAAAACCACTTTCTCGAGAATAAATCAATAAACTATTTGAATTAAAAATAGGATATTGTTTCCAATAATCAGTAAGTCCCGTGACCGTAGACTCAACTTTCATCTCCCATAATTTTTCGTTGTTTGAATGGTATTTTGTCCTAACAGAATCCCTAAACGGTGATATTAGATACACATGATCATACTTCATTTTTTCACCCAAATGGAAATTAAATTGTGTCGTGCTATCTGTCAAATATTTATATTCAACAACAGGAAAAGCTGCATATCTCAGCATAAAATATTGATTTATACGTGGTGGATGTAAGAAAAAATAATCTTGATTATTTACTCCCCCCGTAATTTCACTTTCCTTAATTCTATAAGTATGATGTTTTTTATAATAACTGTTATCCATTTCTCTTGTACTAGGATTTGGACTAATAAATTTTTTATAACTATTTGTGTCACTATAATATTTATATTGTACCGCCTCTTGAAGCCAAGGTTGTGCAGACCACCTTTTATTAAGTGGCTTCATAACCAAAAGTTCATTTGTGATTGTATCATTCAGTGAATCGATATATAACACTCGATAATGATATTCCTTTTCTATGGTGAAAAAAGTATCGTGTTTGTAAGTTGTCTTACATCCATAAAGGAAAAAACAAAAACAAAAAAGTTTAAAAATTAGTTTAATCATAAAAATTAAAATATCAATTTAAATTGTTAAAGGGCTAAATAAATAGCCCTCTAATTTTATAGTGTTAAAAAGATTAATCTAACTCATCATATGTTGAATTTCCTTTAACACCATCAAACCAATTTAAATTACCATTTAACCATCCATCCCAGTGAACTGTAAAACAGATCTGAGTATCTTCAATTTTTCTACCACCTGCAATTTCAGACATTTCTAAAATGCTTTTTCCTTCAAATTTTTCTAAAGTATTCATAATTTTTTATTATATTTTTTCGCCTACTCTATTAAAAAAACTAACTTTACACCAACATTTTCAGCTTCGTACTGATGCTAAGATGCGCTCGTATCTGGTCGGGAAACAGACTTTTTGCGACTTTGAAAGGAAGTGTTCCCGCACTTCCTTTTATTCTTCACAAATTATTTACTTTAATTTATAGTTTTAAAGCAACTAATATATATATTACAACGAAAAAAACTATTACATTATTTCTTCAACAATACAAGTTTAAAAAGAATATTTAAACTATGCAATTAATTTTAGTTAATTTTTCGTTAAAACTACTTTAGTAATTCTTATAATTATTAAAAACTCCTTATTTTATTGAGCTTCATGTAAAAATACAAGTCTAAACAAAGTGAACATACTAGATAAAAGAACTTATATATTAAATTAATACAGATAAAGTATTTAGTCACTACAACTGAAGTAGAAATCAAAAAAATATTAGATTTTATGGTAAATTATCTACATAGAATATGATAATGACCCAAATTTGCTTTGAAAAATAAAGAGAAAATCCCTTCAACAACCCCTACCCCCCAATCTCCACCAACGAAAAAACAATCCGATACCCATTATAAAAATGATAATCCATCGTCAAAAAACCTACTTCTTTCTGGAAGATATAATTGACTGTACTTTCTCCCAATTTATTGTGAATTCCAGTAGCTTTAATTTCCCAGCAATCACGTAATTCTTTGTTATTCCACGAAATCTGTGAATTCCCAATTACTTGATAATTATCAATCACTTTTCCTTTTAAACCACCCCATCCAAATTGAATGGATAATTCACCTCCATTCCAACATTTTCCAACTTGCAATTTAGAAATTTTTACTTCAGGAAAAGGAGCAACTTCTGTGTATGCGTACTGATTACCTCTAAATGGATGAAGCCAAATTAATGAATCTGTCTCTATTAATCCTGATGTGGATTCTATGGTTTTTCGAATTTTTGTGTGCTCTTTCTTTTTATCTTTTGGGTTTTTAAATTGTGCTAACACAGAATCATTAGAAGAATAAATGGTCTTCACTACATCTTGTTGCTCATCAATTTTCCATATTTTTCCTTGTGGTTTAAAAAGTATTGTTTCGTTCGACGATGTGTCTCCTACTTCATTGATAAAAACAGCATTGTAAGTATACACTTTCAATGAATCATACAATTCTCTTTTGTGCTGTTGAGAAAATACAGAAGTAGAAATGAGTGCGATGATTAAGGTGGTAGATTTTTTCATTGTGCGAAATTATAAATTAAATTTATAATAATAGTTGAAAATCTTTTTATTTTGTATAAATCTGTAAAATGTTTTCGTTTCGATTTACCATGTCGCCGTTCTCTAATACCTCTAAATACGTACCATCAATATTGGTTGAGAATTGATAAATAGAGTCAGATATTTTTTCTAATTTAAAAAGATTTTCAAACGATTCTAGGTAATATCTATCGTTTTTTGTTTTAATGATATGCACGTTGAACTTTCCTATTTTCCAAGTACCTATAACAGAGTTAGAATCCAACCAATCGACCGATTTCCTTGTTAGATTACCACGAGTAATCTCATTGTTAATATATGAAAATTCATTAGCTAAGTCAACTATTTTTTTCATATCCATGTGCTCGAAGGAATTACTTTCAGCGCTGTGAAGTGTTTTTGCTTTTACTTCTGGTCCTCTTTCATTTGATAGAATTACAAGATTCTGCAGAAAATAATCAGGATAATCACTATCAGCATGCTTATAAATTTTTAATGATTCTACAATTAGTGGAAATGTGAGATAATTTAAATCAGTGAATGAACAGTGCATCCAAATATACAATGTATGCATTTCTGCATCTGTATAACTCACTTTATTGGTGCCATAACGATTGTTATTAGAAAACCCGAATTTCTTGAAAAAATAACAACATTTTATAAGGTTTTCTATTTGTTGTACAGGGTTTTCAAACGTTGTCATATCTTGATCAGAAGCATATAATCTCAACCAATAATCATCAATTAATGAGTCATTAGTTAACGAATTTATTTCAGATACTATTGCTGAAGTATCGACTTGAGAAAAACCAATACTACCTATCGAAAGGAAAAATACAATTATAATATGTTTAGTTTGTTTTAGCATAATTTTATTGGCTTTTAATTATTTAAGATCAATTGAATAAGGTGTAAAATTCAGCTAATTCTATTTCAAAAACATCTTTTTCTCTTTGAATCATAAGCTTTATGTTTTTTTTTGAAATCTATGGTCTTAAGTTTCTCATCTAGCTCACACATTGAATTTATTCCATCGAATGAAAGATCATTTATTTTTAATACGACATCATTTAACTTCAAACTTGATATGTTATTTTGAATAACATTAATAACAACCTGTTTCTCTCTATATATAAATCCTACTTTTTTTATCTTGATTTTTTCTGCTTGATTAACATCTAGATTTATTTTTTCTAGATACAATGAATTAGATGAAATATCAAAAATTACATTATTTGATAAAAACCATTTAATACCTAGAATGTTTTCATTAATACCAGGTGTAGCTGTGAATAATCCTTGATACGTTTGCTTATTTAGCATGACCTCATCCACATAATAAGTTGCCGCTAAATTTTCACTACTATGTATTCCCTTAAAACTTGAATTTAGTATAGATTTTGAGTTGATTTTTTCGAGCTTAATAGAATCGTATTTAGTCATAATAAATCCATTATAACCAGTGTCTATCAGGTATTTTTTCTTGTTCATTTTAATGTGAATATTTCCAACTAATCTTGAATTTCGCACTTTAAAAAAAGTATTTAAATTCAAGTTAAAACTGTTAATTGAATTTGAAATTTTAATTACTTTATTTTTATTGTCAAAATAAACGAATCCTAATTTCAATATTTCATTTCCTAAAATACCATCTATTTTAATACAATAATCAGTGAATAAATCATCCGTTACTGTCATTGTATAATTATTTAAATGAATTTGATCTATTAAAATATCGGCTTTCACTAAATCATTTTGTTCAGTTGCATGATTTATATCTGTTGTTTGGAAAGTGTTAAATGGAATTTAATTTAATTTTTCTTGAAAACTTTTGGTCATAATACTTCGCGAACCAGTATCATAAATAAATTTACCTTTTTGTCCGTTTACGTTTACATCACAAACTATACGGTTATTGATAATTTCAAAAGGTATTTCCGCATAAAAATTGGATTCAATTTTTTTGGGACAATAAATCCCATCATATAAATAATTCTTAATTGGAGAACAAGATGTAAATAAGATTAATAAAGCAATAATTAATTTCATAATCTCATTTGACAAAATTAAACTTAAACATTTGCTGATATTAAACTCAAAGGATTCAAAATAGGGGCTTAATTATTTCAACGATACAAGTTTAAAAAGAATATTTAAAACGGAGTAAAAAGCTTTAGTTAAAAATTCGTTAAATGTGTTTTTCCTTTTAAAATGATGAATTGAATAAAGATTTACTTATTAATTAGCAATAATGGGGCATTTGAAAATATAAAATCACTTTTAGAGTAATTTATAAATTGATATTCATTTTTACAAGTATCATATTTAGTAATTGAAGTAAATTTCTCACACGGATAAAATGTAGTGTCCGAAATCTTTTTTTTTTGTTACCGAATCGTATTTATTTGTGATTGAAGTATTGAATTTTGTTGAATCTAAAACATAAGAATTCTTTATAGAATCATAAAATGCGACATACGATTCATAGTAGATCGTTTATACCTTTCCAAATATTATTTCTTCATTTAAAATTACCTTTTGTTTTAATGGTTGTTGCGTGAAGATTTGAAAAGAAATAAGCAAAAGGAAAGATAGAATTTTCATAGGATTGTTTTTATATAGAATGTTGATAATTCTATATAAAAACACTTTAGGAGTTAAATAAAGCTAAAATTGAGATAGTCAGTGTCTTTTTACAAGATACTTTGCTTCATCTATTTTTGTAAAATAAGAGTAATTGCTTTGTCAAGAAATGCATCATTTGAATTCAAATATTCTAATGGATCTAATTCTAAGACAATATCTAAAGGAACTTCATCAAAATACAGTTTATTAGCTGTTGCGAATCTTTCTAATGTTAAAGAAAAAGTAGATCCATCAGGCAAAACAATAAATGCCATGGCACCAATAGCTCCATTAGTATGATTACCTATAATTGTTGCATTTGCGTAATCTTTTATTAGTAAAGTTAAAATTTCACCGTAACTAAGCGTTTTTCCGTCGACAAGAATAAAAACTTTTCCTTGAAATCTTGGTTGATCTGTTTTTTTGGAGATTTTATTCGTCTTTAAACTAAAATAATCTTTTCCTAAATTGTCAAGATCTATACTTTTCCAATATTCATCACGCATTCTAACTTTCCCTAATCTTTCATAATATATATCAGCAATATCTGTGTCAGGAATTGGATATTCTCTCAAATCAATAACTATACAAGAGAGATTTGAAGTCTGCTTAAAACTAAGTAAATGTTTCGATTTATTTTTTTTACAAACAGAAGGATTAATATATAAGATTGTGTCATTGATATAAAAATTACTTTTTGGTTTTATTTTATTATCCTTTTTTCTGTTATATTCCTCACCCTTAACTATTAATTCTATTGGTAATTTGTTTTTTACAAAAGTTAGTTTATTTATTTCATTACTCGTTTTATTTAGTAATCTATTTACGGTTAATTCCCTTGTATAATCTGAAAAACCTGGACACATATTAAACAAAACTCTTGCGATTTCAATTACAGGGATTCCATTAATACTTAGCAGAGTATCTCCGATTTTAAATAAATTTTCTTTAGAATCAGAAGATTGTATTATATAATTATTATTTGATTCTATTAAATTAAAAGGCAATAGATATTTTTTTCCGGTAATTGCGAATTTATCTTTTGAAAAGACAAGTGTATGACCTTCATGTAGATTTGATAAAAATTCGCTAAGCATTATCGTGAAATCTGTAGACGAAAGTTTTGATTTTAAAATTGAATCAAGAAAGGTTTCTAAATTAGCGTCCCAATTTACAGAATCAGAATAGTACGGTGAGACATAATAAATAATTCCATAAACTCTAAAAAGAGTTAAAATTTGACAATTTATATTTTCTAATTTTAAATTTAAATTTTCTTCTTTAATTCGTATAACATCTTTAGAATCACGAAAAATAAGGGTAGAATTATAAAAAAGATGATGGTTTAACGTATAATATATTTTTTGTTTTTGAGAGGTTGATAAATTAATATCCTTCTCAATCCATGAGAATTTTGAGAAATTATTTTTTAAATTAATCTCCTGATCGATTTGACCTTTATCTATTTTATCACAAAAAGTACTGATTAAAGCTTCAGGAGATTCATTATTATCAATGCCTTTTATCAATAAACTATCCCAATCATTTACATCTGAATTAACAAACCTCAAGGTATTCCATAAATAACATAGTGTTGTGTATTTATCGTTTTTTTGCGTTTCAATCGTTTCATTCATTGAAAAAGCAGATTCGAAAATCAAGCAAAAAAATGGAATTAGTAAAAGTCTTATTAATAGATTCATGTTGATGACAGAAAATTTTAAATATCTTTCTACAGATGATTGTGAAAATGAATAATTAGAAATTATAGATGGAAAGGATGCTTTTATTAATCGGTAGGTTATTTTCATTGCAGAAAGAAAGTATATTGATCTATGGTTAAACGTCTAAAGTTGATCTTTATTTTAGTTTATTCAACTAATAGTTTATAAAGATAAAAATAATTTAGGTAAGTAAGAGATTTAAATTAAGGAAGAATTGAGAAAAACAACCGCTTTTCTCAATTCTATACTGTTTTTACAAACTTGCCAATGCTAATTCATAATTAGGTTCTTCTGTTGTTTCAGTTACTTGTTCAGTGTGAATAATTTTACCTGTTTCATCAATAACAACAACACATCTCGAACTTAAACCTGCTAAAGGTCCGTCTACGATTTCTAGTCCGTATTCTTTACCAAATTGTCCTGTTTTAAAATCAGATAACATGACTACATTTTCTAATCCTTCAGCACCACAAAATCTTTTTTGAGCAAAAGGTAAATCTCTTGAGATACATAAAACCAATGTGTTTTCAAGTGAAGATGCTGTTTCATTGAAATGACGTACAGATGCTGCACACGTTCCTGTATCAACACTTGGGAAAATATTTAAGATGATTTTTTTACCTGAGTAATCGTTTAATGATTTTGTTGATAAATCTACTGCTACCAATTGAAAATCTTTAGCCATTCCTCCAGTTGTTGGAAGTTCACCAGATGTATTTATTGCGTTTCCTTTTAAAGTTATTTGTGCCATTTTAGTATTTTTAATTTATCAAATTTAGTGATTTTTATTAGGCCTCGGCTATAAAAGTGCTTTTTAGTTATTGATCATTACTTGTTCTTCAATATTCCATCGTTTTATTACTTTATGAAACAATAAGCAAAAACCCTCACTTTTCTAATTCATCTAATTTCACACACTTTTCACAATAAAAATTCTTCAAGTCTGGATTCACCAATAAATTAAACGTTTTAGAAATCCAAGAACAAAATAAAATGGGATCTTTTTCTTGGGCTTTTTTCATGATCTTCATGTAGTCAATTCCAGACGATTTGCTGTAGTTTCTAGCAGCTGCAGTTTGAGCTAATATGAAAGCATTTTTTTTCGTAAAAAGAGGGTTATCTATTTCTTTGTAAAGTAGATTAACCGTGACATCAAAACATCCCCAATGGTTGTAAAACAAAGCCAATTGTTCCAATTCATTCATGGAAGATTTCTTCGTTTTGAAATAAGCATCGATGCTCTCAAATTTCTTTTGAATGGATTTGTATTCATTCACTTGACTGAAATATTCAATTGTCCCGATGTTGTAATCTAACATGATAATTGAAGGACATATTTTTTCTACAGTAACCATTACTAAATCAGCTCTTGAAGGATGTAAAACTTTCGCCATTTTAGTAGCTGAAACATCCCAACGATCAAGTAATTGCTTACAAGTCATTGAATATAAATACAATAAATTTTGTCGAGCTAAAGGATCTAAATCTTGATAATTTATTAACCAATAACGAACATATCTGATCAATTCTTCTGATTTAAAAGTAGGAGAAAGTGAAAGAACTGCACATGTATTTGCCACTAATTCAGGATAATTGAAAAGTAAATCTAAGGTGCTTTCTTCCACTAATAATGGACAAAATATCTTTGTTCTGTACAAACTGTCTAATGCTTTTTTAGCTAACGGAACATTCTTTTCTAACAAAGCCGTTCGAAGATTCATTGATAAATAGTTTTTCGAATTTGACTTGTCGAAATTTCCTTGGTAATAAATCGTTGCATGCGAGCGTCTCTGCGTATTGAACAAGGAATCCCAATTATTTGCTTTGTCTAAATACAGTACTTTTCT
>CANJKA010000096.1 GCA_947474675.1 Flavobacteriales bacterium | reverse complement strand
TTTGTAGAGTTTGATGTAAAAGGGAATATTATCACAGCAAATCAACGATTCTTGAATTTATTAGAATATTCATTAACCGATGTAGTAGGAAAACACCATCGTTCTTTTGTTGATCCATCTTTTGCAAATTCAGCAGATTACCAAAAATTTTGGGATGAACTAGGAATGGGGATTTCACAAAGTGGTTTATACAAACGTTTCACACGAACTGGAAAAGTAAAATGGTTACAAGCTGTTTATTCACCTGTTAAAGATGAAATGGGAAGAATTATAAAAGTGGTTCGAATCGCAACAGATTTAACTGAGGCTACTGAAGCGGCAACAGATACGCAATTAGCTGCAGAAGAAGCTACTCGTGTTTTAGCTTCTTTATCAGAAGGAGATTTGACACAAAAATATGCAATTGAAACAAAAGGAAATTTAAAAGTAATGGGAGAATCGTTGAATAAAACGATAGATACATTAAGTGAATTGATTTCTGTAGTAGTTAATAATGCGGATAATATTGCTTCAGCAAGTACGCAAATGTCTTCTTCTGCTCAACAATTATCAGAAGGAGCTACGAATCAAGCGAGTTCAGTAGAAGAAATTTCTTCTTCGATGGAGCAAATGGCAGCGAATATTCAACAAAACACGAGTAATTCACAACAAACTGAAAAGATTTCAACTCAAGCAGCTGTTGATATTATAGTAAGTAAAGATTCAGTAATAGAAACGGTTAATTCGATGAAAACAATTGCTTCTAAAATTTCAATTATAGGGGAAATTTCTAGACAGACAAATTTATTAGCATTAAATGCTGCAGTAGAAGCTGCTAGGGCAGGAGAGCACGGAAGAGGATTTGCTGTTGTTGCTGCAGAAGTTCGTAAATTGGCAGAAAGAAGTCAATTAGCGGCATCTGAAATTGATGAGGTTTCAGGAAAAAGTGTCGATATCGCTCAAAAATCAGGTGAAATGTTGAATCTGGTAGTTCCTAATATTCAAAGAACATCTGATTTAGTACAAGAAATTACCGCTTCGAGTATAGAGCAAACACAAGGAGCAGATCAAATTAACAGTGCGATTCAAAACTTAAACAATGTTGTTCAAGAAAATGCAGCCACTGCAGAACAAATGGCTGCAGGAGCAGAAGAATTGAACGCACAAGCTGAACAGTTACAAGATGCAGTTTCATTTTTCAAAATCGAAAGTAATGATGGGAAAGGCTTTCAGAAAAAAGCAAGTGTTTCTAAAGCACCTGTTACAGTTTCAAGAGGAAAACAAACTACAACAAAAGAAAATTCATCAACTGTAAATATAAAATTAGGAGGGCCAGATGCATTTGATGATGATTTTATGAAATTTTAATGTTTTTTCGTTAAAGACGTTGTGAAATCAACGTCTTTAACGCATTCATCATTTGTTCATTTATTCCAAATAATAATCATTTGTCACTTAATTATACATAAACATTTGATTTTCAATGGTCATGATTTTTTTTGATAATTTATTTTATAAATTAGTTGTTTTATCAAATCTAATTATTATCATTGTAAAAAAAAGCTGATTAATCTACGTTTTAAATCGTTAAAATGTATCATTAAACCGATTAGTCAATTTAATTTAAAAAGAAGAATGATAATTGCTATTGCTAACCATAAAGGTGGAACAGGAAAAACGACGACAACTATTAATTTAGGCGTTTCTTTAGCGAATATGAATTTTAGAGTTCTTTTAATTGATTTAGATTCACAAGGGAATTTAACGTATTCATTCGGAATTGATGATGATTGCTTAAGTATTTCTGATGTTTTTACCGGGAAAAAAACGCTTGAAGAAGTCATTGTACGAAAGGAAGGATTAGATATTTTACCCGCAAATATGCAATTGTCTGATATAGAATTATCGTTACACAGTGTGGATGATAGAGTATATGTTTTGAAATACATGTTAGATCCAATAATTGCAAATTATGATTATGTTTTAATCGATTGTCCACCTTCGCGTTCTTTGTTAACTATAAATGCACTAATTGTTGCAGATAAAGTAATTTCGACAATCTTGTTAGACGTATTAAGTATACAAGGTTTAAAACACATAAGGAATACAGTAAATGAGATTAAAGAAGTATTTAACGAAAAACTTTCTTTTTTAGGGATTTTAGCTGTTAATACAGATTTAAGAAAAAAAATATCGTTAGAAGTGTTGGATTTTATCAGGAAAAACATTGATATCCCACTATTTATGACAAACATAAGAAGTAATGTGAAAATTGCGGAAGCACCGTCTTATGCGGAAAGTATTTTTGCGTATGACCCAACTTCAAATGGAGCTGTAGACTATAAAAGTCTAGCATTAGAGATTACTACACTAAAAACAATGAACGAATGGCTTTAGGAAATAACATGAAAATTGATCGTTTGATTCCTTTGAAAAAAACTGATGTGAAGGTTAAGACTGAGGAGGTATCGTCGGTAGCGGCGGTAGTGGAAGTCGTGACTTCCGATAACACCATAATTATCAATGAGTCTCAACCAGAGCCTCAAGCTCCAGTAGAACCTCAAGCTCAACCACAACCTGAATCTCAATACGAGGACATAGAAACAGATTCAATAAAAATCATTTTCACACCTTCGAGAAGAAAAACACAAAAAAGGATTTTAATTTCTATTGAAGGCAGTCTTACAATAAACAATGTTGAATTATTATATTCAAAAGTAAATGGTGTTTTTGAAAATTATGACTTCGTGGAAGTGACAATGAAAAGTGTTTCAGAAGTAGATTTAACAGTAATTCAGTTGTTTCATGCAATTCGTGTTTCATATTGGCCATTAAAAAAATACATTTCAATTAATGCAGAGTTTTCGAGGGATGACAGAAAATTATTGAATACCTGTGGGTTTACAGAATTTCAAACACAAAAAACATCTTAGAGACGCGATTCATCACGTCTCTAAGACATGCATCACCTATAAGGTAAAACGCAATATTTTGCGTCTCAACAGAAAAAATAAAAAAAATGGCAAAAAACATATTAATAGTAGACGATTCAGAAAGCATCAGAGAAGTTGTCGGTATGGCACTTCGAAGTGAAGGTTACAATGTAATCGTAGGAGAAGATGGTCAGCACGGTTATGAATTATTGTTAGCAAATGAAAACGTTAATCTAATCATTTCTGATTTGAATATGCCAAGAATGGATGGGATAACTTTTTTAAAAGAAGTTCGGAAGTTGGATAAATATAAGTATTTACCAATTTTAATATTAACAACAGAATCGCAGGAAGCCAAGAAAATTGAGGCGAAAAATTCAGGAGCTACAGGTTGGATTATCAAACCTTTTGTAAAAGAAAAATTATTAGCGGTTGTTAAAAAAGTGATGCACTGATGGATGAAATGAAAGAAACCTACATTCAGGAAGCGAACGAGTTATTAGAAAACTTGGAATCTTCTCTGTTATCTTTAGAAGATAACCCGAATGACAAATCTAATATTGAGCAAGTCTTTAGAGTAATGCATACTTTAAAAGGGAACAGTAGTATGTTTGGTTTATCCAAAATTGCTGAATTTGTTCACGATTTAGAGACTATTTACGATAAAATTCGACAAGGTGAAATGCAGTTGTCAAAAGAAATTTTGAATACTACTTTAGCATCTTTCGATCATTTAAATAAAATTATTTACGATTCAGAATTAGAGGATCAAAGTAATAAAGACAATCATTTTAAATTGATTGCCGAAATTCATGTTTTTATTGGGAAGTCAGATTCAGTTGGGAATTCTGATACGAGTTCAGACCTTCCAATACAAGTCATTACCGATAGTTCTTCTACTGATGATCAATCAGATTCACCAAAAACATTTCATATTTATTTTGAACCAAATCCAAATATATTTTTAGACGGTTCAAACCCATTATATCTAATTGCAGAATTAGCCGCAATGGGTAAAAGTATTGTAGTCCCACACTTTAAATCAGTTACAAATTTAGATACATATTCACCGACAGATTGTATTACCTATTGGGATGTGTATTTAGAATCAACTTGTTTAAAAACAGATGTTTTAGATGTTTTTGTTTTTGTTGAAGGAAACTCAATTATTGAAATAACAGAAATTCCGTTTATAAATTTAATTTCAAATAATGCTTTTAACGAAGTTGTTATTGCGTCTACATTTAAAGATTTAAAAACGGATATTACTTCTATTCGTTTATTAGCAGAGAGTTTAGGAACAAAAGTTATAAGTGAGAAAAGCCAAAGTAAATTATCAAAAGCATTGGCTGCTGAAGCTGCTTCTGAAAGTGGTGGATCATCTGTTTCAAAAGAAAAAGTTGTTTCGAGTATTCGTGTTGCTTCTGATAAATTGGATGAGTTAATGAATTTAGTGAGTGAATTAGTAACTACTCAAGCAAGTTTAACTTTATACAATGAGAAAAATGAAACGCCAGAATTAGAGGTGATTACGGAGAATATTGAGAAATTATCAAGAAGATTAAGAGATATCGCTTTCGGTATGACATTAGTACCGATAAACAATATGTTTAGTCGTTTCCAGCGTTTGGTGAGAGATATGTCCGAAACTTTAGGGAAAGAAATTCAATTTGTGACGGAAGGTGGAGAAACTGAATTGGATAAATCAATTATTGAAACATTGACCGATCCTTTGATGCATATTATTCGAAATAGTTTGGATCACGGTTTAGAGAAAGCTGAGGACAGAATGCTTTTGGACAAACCTAGAAAAGGAACTGTTAAATTGAAAGCGTTTTATTCTGGAATTTCAGTTTATGTTCAAATCATTGATGACGGAAAAGGGATCGATGTTGAAGCGGTAAGAGCGAAAGCGATTTCAAAAGGATTCATTAACGAAGGGGATGTTTTATCGGATAAAGAAATTTTTGATTATATATTTTATCCAGGATTCTCTACAGCAGCTGTTGTTACTGATATTTCAGGAAGAGGAGTTGGAATGGATGTGGTAAAAAGAAATATTACTGATCTTAAAGGTGCAATAGTAGTTGAATCTACAGTAAATGTGGGAACAACTTTATCAATTAAATTACCATTAAGTCTTTCTATTATTGATGGTTTATTGGTTGACATTGAAGGAGTAAATTATATTATTCCTCTTTCAGTTGTCAATAAATGTTACGAAGTGGATAATACAGAAATGTTGAATAACTTTAATAAATTGTTGATTTTAGATGAAAAACAAGTTCCTTTTATTGATATACGAAAAGAATTTGGCTATAGTAAATTGGATTCAACTGCAAAATCACAATTAATTGTGGTGAGCGATGGCGATCATGAAGTTGGAATTACAGTTGATTATATTGTAGGAGAATACCAAGCTGTTGTCAAACCAATAGGGAAATATTATAAAAATCAAGATTTTATTTCAGGAGCAACCATTTTAGGAGATGGATCAATTGCTTTGGTGATGGATACACATAAGATAGTAGAATTATATACAGATCATGTTAAATTAGAAAACAAACAATGAAGACAGAAGCTATAAACGAAAATTTAACTGGCGAGACAAAATCATTTTTGTCTTTCAGGTTAGGAGAGGAACATTTTACAATTCCAGTTATGAAAATAATGGAAATTCTTGAAGTTCCTAAGATTACAAAAGTACCTCAATGCCCCAATTTTTTGGTTGGAGTTATTAATTTAAGAGGTGCTGTTTTACCAGTAATTGATACCCGTATCAAATTTGGAATGCATCAAATTGATTACACAATTAACACCTGTATTTTAGTACTGAGTATTGATGTTAATGATGAGACGTTAGTTGTGGGAGCTTTGGTAGATTCGGTTTCAGAAGTATTTGAGTTGAATGAATCGAAAATTAAACCAACTCCAGCAATTGCGACTAAATACAGAGCAGATTACATTCAAGGGATGATTCAAGAAGACGACCATTTTATGATGGTGTTGAATATAGATAAAGTATTTTCATCAATGGATTTAGAGTCTATAGTTGAATCGAAGTCAATAGACGCAGAAATAAATTAACAGACAAACATAAATAACCAAACAACTATTAAAAAAAATACACTTATGGGATTATTTGGAGGTACATCTAGCAAAGAAATTGATTATGTTGCTGGAATAATTGAGAAAATTGCACAAAGAGAAATAAATGTGAAAGTAAATTCGGATTTAATTTCAAATAAGCAAACAGTTAAAGCACTAAATGAATTGGTAAAATCTGTCAATGAAGATTTAAAGTCTAATCAAGATTTAATTGAAAGTCAAAAAGGTGAATTAAAAACAACGAAAGATGAACTTTTTTCGGTTAAAAGTGATTTAACGAATCAAAAAAATGAATTGGATTCTCTTAATAGCGAAATTGAAGGGATGAAAGTTAACATGATTGATTTAGTAGGAATTAAAACAACGGTTGATTCCTCATTTGCTTCTATTGAATTCGATTCAAAAGGTACGGTTTTATCAGCAAACAATAATTTTGTATCTGCCTTAGGTTATAATTTTCAAGAAGATATTGTTGGAAAACATCATTCTTTATTTGTTGATACTGATTATAAAAATTCAAACGAATATACCCAGTTTTGGAGAGATTTAGCAGATGGAAGAACTCAGTCTGGTGAATTTAAACGTATTAAAAGGGATGGATCAGAAATTTGGATTCAAGCTTCATATACACCTTTGAAAGATGAAAATGGAAATGTTTTTAAAGTTATTAAAATAGCATCAGATATTACCATTGGTAAAGTAGAAATTATTAAAAACAATCTAGAAATTGAAGATTTAAAACGTGAAATTGAAACACGTATGAATTTAGTAAATGAAATTTGTATTGTTTCTGAGGTTGATTTAAAAGGATATATTACATATGTTAATGATAAACATTGTGAAGTTTCTCAATACACACGTGATGAATTGATTGGACAAAATCAAAATATAGTTCGTCATCCAGACATGGCAAAAGAAGTCTTTAAAGAATTATGGGCAACTGTTGGAAGAGGTCAAGTATTTAGAGGTCCAGTAAAAAATAGAAAAAAAGACGGAACACCTTATTACGTTGATGGAGTTTTTGCACCAGTATTAGGAGCGAATGGGAAACCGACCAAATATATCGGTGTTCGTTATGAAAATACACAAATAACTATTGAAAAACAATCTGCAGATGGTTTGTCAGCTGCTATTGATACTTCTTATGCATACATCGAATTTGATTTAAAAGGAAATGTAATTACAGCAAATAATAATTTCTTATCAGTATTGGGGTATTCTTTAAATGAAATACAAGGAAAACACCACAGAATGTTTGTAGACCCTGCATACGTTAATTCTTCAGGATATGTTAAATTCTGGGATGATTTAGGAATGGGAATTGCTCAAAATGATTTATACAAACGTATTACTCGTTCAGGAAAAGAAATATGGATTCAAGCTGTTTATTCTCCTGTAAAAGATGAAATGGGAAGAATTGTGAAATTTGTGAAATTAGCTACTGACGTAACTGAAGCAACTGAAGCAGCAAAAGATACACAATTAGCTGCTGAAGAAGCAACTCGAGTTTTAGGTTCATTATCAGAAGGGGATTTAACTCAGAAATATGAAATTGAAACAAAAGGAAATTTAAAAATTATGGGTGAATCGTTGAACAAAACGATTGAAACATTGTCTGAATTAATTTCTATTGTTGTTACAAATGCAGATAATATTGCAGCAGCAAGTACGCAAATGTCATCTTCTGCTCAACAACTTTCTGAAGGAGCAACAGGACAAGCTAGTTCTGTGGAAGAAATTTCTTCTTCTATGGAGCAAATGGCTGCAAATATTCAGCAAAACACGAGTAATTCTAGACAAACAGAAAAAATTTCTACGCAAGCAGCAGTTGATATTTTAGAAAGTAAAGAGTCTGTGATTGAAACAGTTACATCGATGAAAACGATTGCTTCTAAAATTTCAATAATTGGTGAGATTTCAAGACAAACAAATTTATTAGCGTTGAATGCAGCAGTTGAAGCTGCAAGAGCAGGTGAACACGGACGAGGATTCGCTGTAGTTGCGGCTGAAGTTCGTAAATTAGCTGAGAGAAGTCAGTTGGCTGCTTCTGAAATCGACGAAGTGTCAGGGAAAAGTGTTGATATTGCTCAAAAATCGGGTGATATGTTGAACTTAGTTGTTCCAAATATTCAAAAAACGTCGGATTTAGTTCAAGAAATAACAGCATCAAGTATTGAACAAACTTCTGGTGCAGATCAAATTAACAGTGCAATTCAAAACTTAAACAACGTTGTACAAGAAAATGCAGCTACTGCAGAAGAAATGGCAGCAGGAGCAGAAGAGTTAAATGCACAAGCAGAACAATTACAGGAGGCTGTTTCTTTCTTTAAAATTGACGAAGGAGACAAAAAAAGTTTTCAAAAGAAAGTAAATCCAGTAATTTCAAGAAAACCAATTAGTTCAACTTTAAGAACACAAACGACTTCTAAATTTGGAGGTTCAAGTGTAAACATTAAATTAGGAGGTCCTGATGCATTTGATAATGATTTTATGCAATTTTAATTAGACTCAAGATTTTAAGACCTAAGACTATAAGACTTGCCCTATGTGTAAAGTCTTATAGTTTAAAAGTCTTTCATCTTTTGGTCTTTCATCTTTTAGTCTAAAATAATATGGCTTTAATAAACGACAGTGTACTAAGTGATGCAGATTTTACGAAATTGAGTGCTTTTATCTATACAAACTATGGAATAAAATTGCCAATTACTAAAAAGACAATGTTGCAATCACGCTTGTTGGCACGTTTGAAAGTGAATAATATCGATTCTTTTAAAGAATATTGTCAATTTGTGTTGTCTGGAAAAGCTGGAGAAGCTGAAATCGTTAATATGATCGATTTAGTTTCGACGAATAAAACTGATTTTTATAGAGAAAGTGCACATTTTGATTTCATGAAAGCAGTTGCCTTGCCCGAATTTGCTGAAAACAATCCAGGTAAAAAAATGAATATTTGGAGTTCTGCAAGTTCAAGTGGAGAAGAGGCATATACGATTGCAATTGTCATTAGTGAATTTTTAGAAGGGAATAAGAAGTTTGATTTCTCTGTTTTTGGAACAGATATTTCTACAAGAATTCTAGAAAAAGCATCTTTAGGTATTTATCCTTTAGAAAGAGTAGATGTTATTCCATTGGCTCAAAAGAGAAAGTATTTATTAAAAGGAAAAGATCCAGAAAAACCAATGGTTCGTATTATTCCTGAATTGCGAGCAAAAACAAAATTTGAGCGCCTTAATTTGATGGATAATTCGTATAATGTACCAAAAGAATTTGATATTGTTTTTTGCCGAAATGTTCTTATTTATTTTGATCGTGAAACGCAAGAAAAAGTAATTAATAAATTGTGTATGCATTTAAAAAATGGAGGTTATTTCTTTTTAGGACATTCGGAATCAGTTTCAGGAATCAATGTCCCATTGAGGCAAATAAAACCAACAATTTTCGAACGTATATAAATATTTGGTTTTCGGGGCAGGGCTAATACCTAATACCTAATAACTAATAACTAAAAGACAATGAAAAACGAACTTACTGATACTGAATTATTGCAAGAATTGAAAAATCGTTTCGATAAAAATTCTTTATTGTTGGAGGAAGAAAAAAATCTAACAGCTCAATTGAATGCTGTAAATGAAAAATTAATTCTTTCAGAAGATTTAAAAACGAATTTTTTATCTAACATTCGTAATGAGATCAACAATCCAATTGCCTCTATTTTAGAATTATCTAAAAATATTATGGAAGGAAACATGGATGTTGATACAATGAAAAGATTCGGTGTTTTAATTCATGCAGAAGCATTTGATTTAGATTTTCAATTCAAAAATATTTTCTTATCTGCTGAAATTGAGGCTGGAGAATCTCCACTATCAATTATTTCAGTAAATGTAGGCTCAATTTTAGACAATATAATTTCATCATTCGAGTATCGAATCCATAAAAAGAAAATACAGGTTACATTTGAAAATCTAATAGAAGAATTTCATTATTTCCATACGGATACAGAAAAATTTCATTTAATAATGAGCAATCTTCTAGCGAATGCTATCACTTTCAACAGAGAAGGCGGTTCTATTAAAATAGTTTCAAAAATTGAAAATAATCAATTAATAATTTCAGTTCAAGATACAGGAATTGGAATAAGCGATAAAAACAAAGAAAGAATTTACAATCGTTTTCTTCAATTAGATACCGGTTCAATAAAAACATACGGAGGACATGGATTAGGTTTAACAGTTACAAAAGCAATGTTAGAAATAATTCAGGGAGAAATTACATTAAGCAGTGAAGTAGGAGTAGGAAGTATTTTTACGGTAACAATTGATCAATTCGAGAACGCAGGAGACGACAGCGGAATTTCATCAACAGATGGAAATGATTTTCTGTTTGGACAAGATGAAGAGGATATGTTGTTTTAACAACACGTAGAGACGCAATATTTTACGTCTCAACCCACGACAGACGCAAAATATTGCGTCTCAACAGAAAAAAAATGGAAGAAGAAATAGCAAAACATTATTTGTACCCATCAGCATTATTTGCTGAAAAGGCACCTCATATAGTAGACACAGTCTTAGGATCTTGTGTGGCTGTTTGTTTATACGATCAAAAATTAAAAATAGGAGGGATCAATCATTATATGTTACCATTCTGGAACGGAAATGGACTAGCATCACCAAAGTTTGGGAACATTGCTATTGAAAAATTGATTGAAAAAATGATCAAAAATGGAGCTTCTGTAGAAAATATGATAGCTAAAGTTTTTGGAGGAGCCAATCAAATGGACAGTACTATGCAAATAGGAAATCGGAATATTGAAATAGCAAAAGAACAATTATCACATTATAAAATTAAAATTGTTGCAGAAAATACCGGGGGAACCATAGGTAGAAAGTTGAAATACCATACAGGAACAGGACAAGTAGGAATGAAGTTTTTAGAAAAAACAGGAATTATATAATGGAAAAGATAAAAGTATTAATCGTCGATGATTCTGCTCTTGTTAGGCAAACGTTAGAGTCAATCTTAAGTTCAGATCCAATGATTGAAATCGTTGGAGTAGCCTCAGATCCTTATGTTGCTGTTGAAAGAATTAAAGAATGCGTTCCAGATGTTATTACGCTAGATATTGAAATGCCAAGAATGGACGGTTTGACATTTTTAAAGAAATTAATGTCTCAACATCCAATACCAGTCGTTGTCATTTCTACATTAACACAAAAAGGAACGGATTCAGCATTATTAGCTTTAGAGTATGGAGCAGTTGAAATTTTTGCTAAACCAAAAGTAAATACCAAAGATCTTTTAGAAAAAGCGAAAATTGAATTGTGTGATAAAGTGAAGGCAGCTGCACAGTCTAAACTTAGAAGGAGAACTCCTTCATCAAATTTAGTAAGCTCTTCGAGTGAAGTAGCACCAAAATTATCTGCTGATGCAGTTATTCAAAGAGGTTCTACAACTAGTTTGGTCGCTACAACAGAGACCGTTATTGCAGTTGGGGCATCAACCGGTGGAACCGAAGCGTTGAAAGTCTTTTTGGAAGGATTTCCTTCAGATTGTCCAGGTATTGTTATTGTTCAGCACATGCCAGAAATGTTCACAAAACAATTTGCTCAACGCTTAAATGATATTTGTAAAATAACAGTAAAAGAAGCTGTAACTGGAGATAAAGTTTTAAGAGGTCATGCGTTAATTGCGCCAGGAGGAGCCCATTTAATTTTGAAGAGAAGTGGAGCAATATATCATGTCGAAGTAGTTGAAGGACCATTAGTAAACAGACATCGACCATCAGTTGATGTTCTTTTTAGATCAGTTGCTCGATATGCAGGTAAAAATGTTATTGGTGTAATTCTAACAGGAATGGGAGATGACGGTGCAAAAGGGATGCTAGAAATGAAAGAGGCTGGGGCATATACTGTTGCACAAGATGAAGAGTCTTGTGTTGTTTTTGGAATGCCAAAGGAAGCAATAAAATTAGGAGGGGTTGATAAAATAATGCCTTTGAAAGAAATTTCAAAACACGTACTGTCGAAAGTGAAAATAAATTAAAAAAAAAGGAACTAGTTAGAAAATTATTTCTACATTGAACTAGCATATTTAAAACGAAATTAAGATAATAAATTTAATAAATAAACAAAATGAAAAAGGTACTAATTGTAGACGACTCTTTATATATGAGAACATTAATCAATACGGCATTGATGGCTACAGGAAATTACGATGTAATTGGACAAGCAGGAACAGGTAGCGAAGGTATTGAATTGGCGTTAGAACATCAACCAGACTTAATTACAATGGATAATATTTTACCAGACATGATTGGTATTGATATTGTTAAAGAGTTAAGAGAGGAAGGGATTATAGCTAAAATAATTATGGTAAGTGCTGTAGGTCAAGACGATGTGATTGCAGAAGGGATTGCGAATGGTGCTGATGATTATTTAGTTAAACCATTTACAGCAGACAGCTTAGTTGAAAGAATTGAAGCACTATTTGTGTGATTCTTTTCAAACTAATTCGAATCAACTACTAAAATTACGCTTATGTATAATTTAAATGAAAAAGAAATTCAGGCAGCAAAAAAAATCATTACTGCCGGATTAGTTAAAGCAGCAGAATCACTTTCATTCTTTATGAATGAGACGGTTACGTTAAAAGAAACAAATGATTCAGGTTCTGATTTTCCACTTAGTTTAAGTAAAAAAGCAGATCAAAATATTCATTTGTTAGTTACAAAAGTAATAGGTGAAATTAAAGGTGTTTGCTGGTTGATTTTTTCTGAAGAAGAAGCTGATCATTTACGATCAGCAGCTTTACCAGCTGAGATTTTAAACAGTCCTGAAATGATGGCTGAAATGAGTGATGGTATCATGCTAGAAGTTGATAATATAATTTCAGCATCAGTTATTACTCAGTTTTCTAATTTATTGAAAATTAAAATACATGGTGGTGTTCCTAATCTTGAAAAAGTATCTTATCCAGAAATGGAAAATTTAGTTCAAGAGCAAATGGATAAAGAACGTTTTTTAATTAATTTCAGTACAAGTTTCGAATCTTCAAAAGCTAATTTTAATCCAGAATTTGTTTGGTTGTTTGATAATGATTTTATTGAATGTATTAAAAAAGTTGCTTTATTAGAAGAAAATAACTAATATCTTTTACAATGGCAACAGATAAAATAAAAATATTAATTATTGAAGACAATAGCATAGTAGTAATGCTTTTAACTGAAACGCTTAAACAAATTGGGTACGAAATTGTTGGTGCTGTAGCGTCAGGTGAGCAAGCATTAGTCGATTACATTATTCTTCAGCCTGATTTATTGATAGTAGATATTCATTTGGAAGGTCAATTGTCAGGAATTGAAATGGTTGCGAAGATTAAGGAAGAAAGAAATATTGCAGTCATATATTTATCCGGAGATTTAACACCTGAAACAATTTCTTTAGGAAAAAAAACGAAACCCAATGGTTATTTAAAAAAGCCAATTGATATAAATCAATTGAAAACTTCAATTGAAATGATTGATTTTGATGATTACAAAAATTGATCATTTTAATTTTTCAATAGCCCTAAAAATATTTAAAAATGGAAACTAAAATTAAAATAGCAATTATTGAAGATAATGCAATGGTTGTTGTGTTATTGAAACAAGTGTTGACTGAATTAAATTTTGATATCGTTTCTGTTGTTGATAATGGTGAAGACGCCCTTATTGAATATGATTTATATAAACCAGATTTAATGCTTGTTGATATTCATTTGAATGGTGAAATGACAGGAATTGATGTAGTTTCAAAAATTAAAGAAAAAACTGATTTACCTATTATTTATTTGACAGGTGACTTGGATAGCGATGTAATTCAAAAGTGTAAGGATACTTTTCCATCTGCATATTTAAAAAAACCAATAGATTTAGAACAGTTAAAAGTAACAATTGAAATTGTTCTTTCTACTTTTACAAAACAGAAAAAAAATACAGATAAATTAAGTGCTGAATTGGGTGGGATGACTGCTTACAATGAAGAACTTTCAGATATGAACACACATTTAATTGCCGCTACTTTTAGAGAGCGTGGATTAAAAAAAGAATTAGAAAATTCAAAAGCATTAATTGAATTACAAAGCAAAAAAATACACGACAGTATTAATTATTCATTGCGCATTCAACAATCCATTATACCTACAGCTGAAGTTTTTGCTGAAGCTTTAGATAAACATTTTGTTTTTTATAGACCTAAAGATGTTGTCAGTGGAGATTTTCCTTGGTTAATGAAAAAAGATAAATACGTTTATTTTGGAGCAATTGATTGCACTGGACATGGTGTTCCTGGTGCGATGATGTCAATGATAGGTAATTTATTGTTAAATGCAATTGTCATTAATGGAATTGAATGTTTAACTCCTTCTGAAATTTTAGCGAACCTTCATAAAGCAGTAGTACAAACACTGAAACAAGATGCTGAAGGTAATAAAACGGCTGATGGAATGGATGCCTCTTTGTGTAGAATTGATTACGAAAAAAGCGAGTTGTTGTTTTCAGGAGCTCATCTTCCCATGTTGTTTTTAAGAGATGGTGAATTGGAAACCTTCAAAGGAGATAAATTTCCTGTAGGTGGGATGCAGTACAGAAATAGAAATACGTATTCTGATCATATTATTCCATTGAAACAAGGTGATAAATTTTTCATCTTTTCAGATGGTATTATCGATCAAATTGGAGGTGAGGAAAAAATGAAATTAATGACAGCAAATCTAAGATTATTTATAGAAGAAAATGGAGCATTAAGCATGTCGGATTTTGGTCTTGCTGTCGAAAAAATGTTTTATGAATTTATGGGAATCAACAAGCAAGTTGATGATGTTTTACTAATAGGTGTAGAAATTTAAATTATGGAGTATACGTTTAATTTACAAAAATTGATGGCGAATGGGAGTTATCTTCTTGCTATTCGAGACAATTTTGAAAGGTTATTATCAAAATCTGTTTTTTCGATTATCGAAAGTCAAATGAACAACGACGATGTTGATGTAAATATTAAGAATAGAATTTTTAGCGTTGTTGTTGAATGTGTTCAAAATATTTGTTCTTCTGATTCAGCTCATTCAACAGAGAAAAATTCAATCTTATTATTAAATAAAATTGAAGAAGGACATAAGATTGTGGTTGGAACTTTGTTGGCAGTTGAAAGAAAAGTTAGAATTGATGAAATTTTAGCAGTAATATCTTCTTCAACAATAGAAGAATTAAAAGCTCAAAGAAAAGATATTTTGTCTTTACGAGTTGATTTAGATGAGACGCAAAAAGAAAATTTAGCTTTGTTGGATATGTTTATTCGTTCAGCAGGAAATGTTAAGTATCATTATGATAATGATAACGATTGTTTTTTAATAATCGAAATAGAAATTTCAAATAATTAAGATATGGCAGGTATAGAAACATCCTTAAAGCAGATTCATTCAATTATGAATGATGAGAATGCCGTTCTAATTTATTCGGGAGAGTTTAATCAAGAGATTGTAAAATCAATGTTGAACTATACGGAGGGTAAATTAGAATCTTCTGGCATCGATGATTTAGTTCGGAAAAAGATTTTTAATGTTATGGTTGAGCAATTGCAAAATATTACGAAGCATCAATATACTGACGATGCTAAAAAAGTGGTACAGCCTTGTTTTGTTTTGATTGAACAAGAAGATCATTACAATTTAGTAACAGGAAATCCTATTCACATCGATACCATTCAAATGGTAACAGATAGAATTAACCAGGTAAATGGATTAGATGCCGAAGAATTAAAAGCTTTGTACAAACAAGCTCGTTTAAATTCACGTATCTCTGAAGTAGGTGGTGCTGGATTAGGATTTATTGATGTTGCAAGAAAAACAGAAAATAAATTAGACTTTGGATTCTTTGATATTGACTC
>CANJKA010000095.1 GCA_947474675.1 Flavobacteriales bacterium | reverse complement strand
TATTTATTTTTAAAAATCTCTCTACTTTTAAGGCTTAGTAGTTTAGCCCCGTTTTTTGAGTGGGTTCTAGTCTCCACTTTTAAAGTTCAATAATACTCTTTTTTTTTACATTGGGTGGTCAGACCTTTGGATCTAGAAACCGTATTATTATTTATTTAATTTGCCCATGACGTACTTATATGCGAAACCTTTTTAATGGTTATAATTCCTTTTTTTACTTAAAAAACACAAACTTAGCCTTAGTCAATCACATGTATTAATCGATTATTTTTTATAAATATATACAATTAATTCTAAATGTAGATGTATAAAATTATATATTTTATACATCATCAAAAGTTCTTTTTTGTATTTTCTATTTTTTTGTTTTATATTTTTTTAGTTGTTAAAATTCAAGTATTTATAAATTAATTCATTTTATATACTGTGAAAGAGTCTTCGTAAATTCTTTAGATTTCTGATTGTTTAACGTATTTGTTGAATAAAAATTAGAATTGGATTCAGATATTTTTAATGTGTCAAATACGAAATAATCTAGGGTGTTTTTTTTAGCAATTTTTCTAATCTTATTTAAAAAATCGACTCTGTTTATTTGAATTTTTAAGTCCTTAGTATACATTGGGGATTCATATAAAATGATTTTTATTTTATTCTTCTTCGCTAAGTGAATGAGCTTGATAAAATGGTTTTCTAAAGAACGATTCCAAATAAATTTAGGGTGTAATGTATACGATTTTGTATAATTCGGAACATGGTCTAACGGTCTATTTCCTTTTACTAAAAAGGGAAGATGCTTGTTTGAATAGTAATATTTTATTCCTTGAATTGCATTAAAATGAATTTCATCACTGTAGTAAGAGTATTTTAAGAAGGGGAGAGAAGTCCATTTAAAGTAATTCGGATCCTTTTCTTTAACAATTTCAGAAACTATTTTATCGTTTAATAAATGTGAAAAACGATAACTCGTAAAAACATCATAACGTTCATCAAATGATTCTGGACTAACTAATAACACTAAATATTTTGGAGCTTTGTTCTTTTTTAAATAGAGGTATAAATTCAAATAATTTTCTGAGAATCCTGAATTATGTTCCGCCAAATTATAGGTTTTTAGTTTGGTTTCTTTTTCAATAATGTCAGGATAAATCATTGAGTAGGTTGTACAATTCCCTTCAATCAATACTTCTGCATTGATCTTCTCTTTTGAGATATAGGATGCTTTTATATTACGATTTTCAAGCAGGAAAAAATCATACACTTTTTCAAGCGAAATTAAAATCACCAAGATGAATCCAAGAACCAATGCTATTTTTTTTAAAACACTCTTCATCAGAATTGATTATAGATAAATTGTTCTTGAACTGTATACGAACCAAATAAAGCTAAAAGTAAGATGAACAAAATAATCGATTTACTGTTTAAACGTTCAGAAACGGTTTTTTTGAAAATAGTCTTTTCAAAAAGTATAAATGCACTACTTATTAATAGGGTAATTGCTAAATTGAAAAAATGTTTTTGATCTCCTCCTGTTGCAATTTTAGAGAAAAAATCTAAATACCAATTACTAGGAAGGAAGTTTTTTAGATCAAAAATTGAGTTAAAAAATTGGATTGATTTTTCAAGAGAGGTTGATCTAAAGAAAATAAAACTGAAACTTACAAGATTAAACGTAATTATAACACTCAGATAGTGATGAAGTTTTACTGGTAAAGCTTTCGCTATTTTTTCACGGAATGAAAGAGTGTAAAGTTCAATAATCATGTAAATTGCATGACACAATGCGTACAGAATAAACGTGACACCTATTCCATGCCATATTCCAGATAACATGAATGTTGTAAACAGTGCGATAGAAACCCCCAATCGTTTGTGTTTTCGATATTTAAAAGACAAAGGATAATAAACTCGGTCTGTCAACCACGATGTCAATGAGATGTACCATTTCCTCCAAAAATCAGTTATTGAAATTGCTTTTAAAGGAAAATTGAAGTTTTCTTTAAGGTCAAAACCAAGCATTTTCGAAGAGCCTAGAGCGATATCCATATAACCTGTAAAATCAAAATAAAGTTGAATTGTAAATAAATAAACTGCTACAAGACTTGTTAAACCTGTAAAAGGATCATTGATATCAAAATTAAAATGGACGTAAACGGATAATCTATCAGCGATTACTATTTTTTTAACAAGTCCTAATAAAATACGCTGTGCACCAATAACAACAGAAGATTTTTGAATGGAAGTTTTGTCAATTTGAGGGATGAAATCACTTGGATTCGTAATTGGTCCCATGAGGAATTTAGGGAAATACGAAGCGAAAAGGGTGAAGTTGACAATGCTTTTTTCAAGGGGAATTCTCTTGTAATAAATATCAAAGAGATAGGAAATGTTTTGCAAGGTGTAAAATGAAATTCCGAGAGAATATATTATGTTTTCAGCTTTAAAATTTGCAGACAAAAAAGAAAAGCTTCCTGACTTAGTGTCAAAATATTTAAAGAGAAATAAGATGGAAAGACTAAGGAAAATACTTAGTCTAAAGTAAATCTTCTTAGTTTCTTGTGTTTTATAATTTTCAATTTTTTTCGCTAAATAAAAGGTAGATAGAATTGAAAAGAGTAAGATGAATAAAGATTCTAGGTTATTAAAACTTATAAAAACAAAGCTTGAAATGATTAAAAAATATTTCCGAAAATGTGGTTTTAAAAAGTAGTTTATACAAAATACAACTAGAAAAAAGATAAAATAATATAAGGAGTTTAGAGCCATTAATTATTTTTACTTTGAAGTTTTTTATTAATGCAAATCAACATATCGCCAACATTTTTAAAAGCGACGATATCAATAAAGGTAAAAGTGAAGTTGAAATGTTTTTCAATTTTATCGAGTAGATTAATGTGAGAAAGAGAATTCCAATTTTCAATATCATCAGCAGTTGTAGATTCAGACAATACAATGTTTGCATCATTGAAAAACACCTTGAAAATATTTTCTACTTGTACTATTAACGTTTCTTCCATTTTTTTGTATTCTACAAGTAAAATTACATTTAAATTGAGTTTAAAAAATGAAAATGTTTACTTTTTTGTAAAATGTTCTTTTTATCTAATTTTAAATTCTTTAATTTTAATATTTTAGAATGATTTATTTAAAGCTTTAATTGAAGATTAGATCATGCTTAATTTATTTAAAAAAGAGATAGCCTAAAACTAAATATCGGTTATATCTCTAAGACATAACCGATATATAAATAAAATGTTTCAACCGTTTTTATTTCACTTCCCACACTTCTCCTGAAGCGAAAAAGTCATCTAAATTTTTATATTTTGATTTTTCTTGAGCCTGTT
The DNA here is from genome assembly GCA_947474675.1 of Flavobacteriales bacterium. Classification (GTDB taxonomy): domain Bacteria; phylum Bacteroidota; class Bacteroidia; order Flavobacteriales_D; family Crocinitomicaceae; genus CAIUKX01. Next base: position 12,922 of record CANJKA010000095.1, on the reverse strand, counting down.
CTATTTGAGCAACTAATACATCTTCATAAACGGAAGTCGCTACTTCTCTGATGACTCCAAGAGCAACAGGGAATTCTGGAAGCGCCATTCTGATTAACATTAAATGCAAAGTAGTCTCAACTTCATAAGCGTCATGAACAAGCAGACTTTCTTCTGTGATACCATTTTCTCCAATCGTAACGACTTCTAATTTCAAACCATTCAAACGAATCCCTTTGTTTTTTTCTTTTCCAAAAATCATTGGTTTTCCATGCTCTAAGATTAATTGAGCATCTTCTTTGGTTTCTTTAGACGTTATTTTTTCATGAATATCATCGTTGAAAATGACACAGTTTTGAAGTATTTCTACCAAAGATGTTCCTCTATGCTTTGCTGCTCTTGTGAAAACTTCTGTCATGAATTTCGGACTTGTATCTGGAACTCGTGCGTAGAAATTCCCTCTTGCACCTAAAGCTAATTCTCCTGGTAAAAAAGGTTCTTCAATTGAACCATGTGGAGAAGATTTAGTAACAAACCCTTGATCTGAAGTAGGGGAGAACTGACCTTTTGTTAAACCGTAAATTTTATTATTGAACAGTAAAATGTTTAAGTCAATGTTTCTTCTAATTAAATGGATGAAATGATTTCCTCCAATTGCTAGCGAATCTCCGTCTCCTGTTACTTCCCAAACACTCAAATTTGGGTTCGCCATTTTTACGCCTGAAGCAATTGCCGCCGCTCTACCGTGAATCGTATGAAAACCATACGTCTCCATGTAATATGGAAATCTAGATGAACATCCAATTCCAGAAATGAATACGATATCTTCTTTTTTCTTTCCTAATGCAGGAAGTGTATTTTGCACAGCACTTAAGATAGCATAATCACCACAACCAGGACACCATTTAACTTGTTGATCACTGACAAAATCTTTTCGAGTTAACGAACATGCTGTTGAACAATCTTCTTTAATCATTCTGCTAAAGTTTTAATGAATTTATTTTTTAACTCATCGATCGTAAAAGGTTGACCTTGAATTTTATTGTGTTGCATGTAAGTGAATTGTGGGATAGTAGCTTTTAAATGAGAAGCAAATTGTCCCATGTTTAATTCACAGACCATAATTCGTTTGTATTTACTGAAAATATCCGCTGTATTTTCGGGTAAAGGGTTGATGTAATTGAATTGGCAAAAAGCAATGTTATGTCCTTCTGATTGTAATTCAGTTACAGCTCCATATATTGTTCCATACGTTCCTCCCCATCCAACTATTAATAAGTCATCGTATTCTTTTCCTTTTACTTTTTGATGTGGAATGAATTTTTTAACTCTTTGAATTTTCTCAGCACGCATCAAAGTCATTTTTTCATGATTTTCTGCATTATGAGATACTTTTCCTGAAACTTCTTGTTTTTCCAAACCTCCAATTCTGTGCTCATAACCCGGCATTCCTGGAGTTGCCCAATATCTTGCTAATGTTTCAGGATTTCTTAAATAGGGTTCCCATTCTTTTACATCTTTATTCACTAAAGAAGGTGTGATCGAAGGTAAATCTTTTGTTTTCTTAATAGCCCAAGCTTCAGCGCCGTTTCCTAAATATCCATCTGTCAATAAAATAACAGGTGTCATATGTTCTAAAGCTAATTTACAAGCTATATAGGCAAAATCAAAACAATCAGAAGGAGAACCAGCAGCAATAACAATCGCTGGACTATCACCATTTCTTCCGTATAAAGCTTGCATTAAATCAGATTGTTCTGTTTTTGTAGGCAATCCAGTTGAAGGTCCACCTCTTTGTACATTTACAATTACCAATGGAAGTTCTGCCATAATCGCTAAACCAATTGCTTCCCCTTTTAAAGCCAAACCAGGACCAGAAGTGGTTGTAATTGCTAGATTTCCAGCGAAACTTGCACCAATTGAGGAACAAATACCCGCAATTTCATCTTCTGCTTGAAAAACTTTAGCCCCAAACCATTTATGTTTCACAAGTTCGTGCATGATATCAGTAGCAGGAGTTATAGGATAAGATCCTAAAAAGATTTCTCTTCCTGATCTTTCTGATGCAGCCATTACTCCCCAAGCAACTGCTTGATTTCCTGTAATATTTCTATACATTCCAGCTTTGTTGTCAGCAGGAAGAACAGTATAGGCAGAAGCTAATAATTCAATCGTGTAGGCATAGTTGTGACCAGCATGAAGAGCCGCAAGATTTGCAGTTACTAATTCAGGTTTTTTCTTGAATTTAGTCGTAATGAAATTTTCAGACTGTTCCAAAGATCTGTTAAACATACAATAAACCATTCCCAATGTAAACATATTTTTACATCTTAAAATAGATTTATTATCCATTCCTAAATTAAGGTCTGTAATACATTTTTTTGTAAGAGAAGTTACTGGCGCTTCGATAATTTTGTAATCGTCTAAACTTCCGTCTTCTAATGGATTTGTTAAGCATTCTGCTTTTTCAAGACTTTTCTTATCAAAAGAATCTATATCCGTGATTATAATACCTGACTTTCTAAGTGAATTTAAATTAGCTTTTAAAGCAGCAGGATTCATAGCAACCAAAACATCAGCAATATCTCCAGGAGAATATACACCCGATTTACCAATGTGAACTTGAAATCCTGAAACTCCTGAAATAGTCCCTTGAGGTGCTCGTATTTCAGATGGATAATCAGGGAAAGTAGCAATGTCATTTCCAAATAAAGACGAAGTATCACTAAATTGAGTACCTGTAAGTTGCATCCCATCTCCTGAATCTCCAGCAAATTTGATTACTATTTTTTCAACTTCTATTGTTTTTTTTTTCGCAATCATACGATTTTCCAAATTTGAAATTTTAGTAGCAAACTTAAATCAATTAATATTGCCAATATATGTTTTAAATCATATTTTAAGGTAAATGACAGGCGTATATTTATCTCAATATTTCTAAGTTAATAATTTAACTATTAACGGTAAAAAAGTTTAAAATTAAAAACAATAACGATGGCGATTAAAATTACAGACGAATGTATCAATTGTGGAGCTTGTGAACCTGAATGTCCTAACAATGCAATATATGAAGCAAATCAAGAATGGAGTTTTGCTGATGGAACTATTGTTAATGGTGATATCACTTTAACGAATGGAAAAACAGTAAATGCTGATGATATGAATGAAGCACTTTCTGATGAGTTCTATTATATCGTTTCTGATAAATGTACAGAATGTAAAGGTTTTCACGACGAGCCGCAATGTATGTCTGTTTGTCCTGTTGATTGTTGTGTTGATGATGAGGATTACAGAGAAAATGACGAAGAATTAGAAGCAAGAAAGTTATTATTGCATGGTGAATAATATTGGTGCTGTTATTCTAGCGGCTGGTAATTCTTCGCGGATGGGGAAATGTAAGTTTCTTCTACCAATGTTTAATGGTTTGACCTTTATTGAAAATATAATTCAAGTTTTTACGGATTATGGGATTACAAATATTGTCGTTGTTACACAGGATAAATATATCAGTGATTTAGAAGATGTTTGTATGAGTTTTTCAAACAAGCCTTTTTTTGTAGTGAATGATTCTCCTGAAAATGAAAGATTTTATTCATTGCAATTAGGAATTAAAGCATTACAGAATTCGGAATATAGTTTTATTCATAATGCTGATTCTCCATTTATTGATTTACAAACTTTAGAGTTGTTGTCTTTGAATAAAAATAATGCGGATTATATATGTCCTGTTAACGATAATAAAGGAGGACACCCGATCTTAATTAATAAATCTACAATGAAATATCTACTTAATTCTCCTATGAATGCAAATTTAAAGGAGGTGTTAAGTTCTAAGCAAAAATTAAATCTATTGGTCGATAATAAGTTAATTACAGTCGACATTGATACACCAGAAGAGTATAAAAACTATTTTAATTTAACAACTTGGTAAACATTTTTAAAATAATCGAAGAAGAAAAAGCAAAGGGGAAACCTTCTGCACTTTGTATTATTGTGTCTACTAAAGGCTCAACTCCTCTTAAAACAGGTGCTAAAATGTTGGTGACACAGGATGGTAAAATACATGGAACAATTGGAGGTGGTAATTTTGAAAAGAAAGTTATTGAAGATGCGTTGCAAGTAATCACTAAAAATGAGTCAAAACATTTTGAACACAATCTTATTCAACAGCATGGAATGTGTTGTGGTGGAACTATAAACGTTTACATTGATTCAATTATGCCTCCTGAAAAGCTGTATATTTTTGGAGCTGGTCATGTTGGTCGAGCTCTTTCTCAGTTCGCATCTACTCTTTCATTTGATGTTTTTGTTATCGATGCTAGGGAAGATGAAATAAACCAAATCCAAAATCCAGCGATAAATAAATTGATTTTAAATTATACGGATACTTTAACGAGTCTTCCTTTTGACTCAACTACCTACGTAGCAATTATGACGTATGATCATCAAATCGACAGAGAAATTTTAGGTTTCTGTATGAAAAAAGAGTTTGCTTATTTAGGAATGATTGGAAGCCATCGAAAAGTTGAAATAACACGAAAAATGTTCTTATCTACTCAAATGTATAGTGAAGAAGAAATTTCAAAGGTAGATATGCCGATGGGATTTGATATAAAAGCAACTGGACCAGAAGAAATTGCAATCAGTATTCTTGCAAAGATTATTGAAGTGAAAAATGGCAAGAAGATCCTTGATAATAAAGAAAATAGTAAATCTGAATCTAAAATAGCATTTGCATAATGAAGATTTTAACTTTAAATGTAAACGGAACCAAACACCAAGTTTTGGTAAACGAACACGATACTCTTTCAAAGGTAATCCGTGAGAAAATAAATTTGACAGGTACAAAAATGGGCTGCGAACAAGGAAGTTGTGGTGCATGTACTGTAATTGTGGATGGAGAACCTGTTCAAAGTTGTATTACTCCGGCTTTGAGAATGGAAGGGGCTTCAATTACAACGATTGAAGGAATTGCTAATAAAGATGTTCCTCATAAGTTGCAAGATAAATTTGTGGAACATGGTGCAATTCAATGTGGATATTGTACGCCTGGAATGATCATGACAACTCTTTCTTATTTGGAAGAAAATCCAAATCCAACGCGAGATGAAATCAAAGAAGCTCTTTCTGGAAATTTATGCCGTTGTACTGGTTATAAAAAAATTGTCGATGCTGTTGAATCGTATGTTCAGGAAGGTGAATCTGGGTGTTGTTCAAACAGAGATGATAAAGGAAATTGTCACAAAGAAGAAAATGAAGCGTCAAAATTTGGAATGGTCGGTCAGGCTCGTCCTTATATTGAAGCGGCTAAAAAAGCAAATGGTAATGCAGAATATGCAGATGATATAAAAACAAAAAATGCGTTGTTCTGCAAATTTGTAAGAAGTATTCATCCGCATGCTAAAATTGATGCGATATATGCTGAAGCGGCTAAAAATCTAGAAGGTGTAAAAGCGGTTTTGACTGGGAAAGAATTACCCATTTCTTTTGGTGTTTTACCCATTTCTCAAGACGAAACGGCACTTGCTGTTGAAAAAACAAGATACATTGGTGAAATTGTTGTAGCGGTTGTAGCTGAAACGGAAGAGATAGCTGAAGCAGCATGTAAATTGATAAAAATTGATTACACGCCTTATAAACCATTCTTTGAAATGGATGAATCAATTGTTGACATTGGTGATACTGAAAAGATTCATGCTCATACGAAATTCAATAACAACATTCATAAAAAAGCGGAATTACGTTTTGGAGATCAACAAAAAGGATTGGAGGAAGCGGATAATCGTTTGGCGGTAGAATTCGATTTTCAAGGAATTAACCATGGATTTACGGAACCTCATGCGGCAACTGCTTATTGGGATGAAAATGGTTTAACTATTATCACAGCAACTCAAGTTCCTCATTATTTACACCGTTTTTTAGCGAAAGTTTTAGAAACACCAATGAACCGAATCCGTGTAATTAAACCGTATGTTGGTGGTGGATTTGGAGGAAAAAGTGATCCTTTCCCTCATGAAATTATTATTTCTTATTTAGCGAAAATTACTGGACGTCCAGTAAAAATGCGTTTCAATCGTGAAGAAGTATTCTTGACAAATCATGGTCGTCATCCTTCTAAGATGAAAGTAGAATTGGGAATGAGTGACGAAGGTAAAATTCAAGTGCTAGATGCTGATATTGTGATTGACGGAGGAGCTTACGGAAGTTTTGGCGTAGTAACTTCTTATTACAATGGAGTATTACTTCAAGCACCTTATAAAATTGATAATTTCGGATTCAAAACATTAAGAGCATATACGAATAAACCTCAAAGTGGTGCGATGCGTGGTCACGGAGCTGTAAATTCTAGATACGCTGTTGAAACGATGTTGGACATGATGTCACGAAAATTAGACATTGATCCATGTGAATTGCGTTTCAAAAATTTCCTAGATTCAGATACTTTAACGGTGGGTGAATATAGAATTACATCCAATGGAAGTGCTTTAAGTTTGAAAAGAGTGATGGAACAATCGGATTGGAAGAATAAATTCAAACAACTTTCTTTTGGTCATGGTTACGGTGTTGCTTGCGGATTTTTTATTAGTGGAAGTGCTTTGCCAATTCACTGGAATGAATATCCTCAATCGGTTGTTCACCTGAAAGTTGATTTAGATGGAAGAGTTTTAATTACTTCTGGTGCAAGTGATATTGGTCAAGGTTCTGATACCATGTTAGCAATTGTTGTTGGAGAAGTTTTAGGATTGAGCATGGACAACTTATTCGTTGTTGCAGCAGATACCTTATTAACTCCGATTGACTTAGGAAGTTATTCAAGTAGAGTAACGTTCATGGCTGGAAATGCGGCTAAAATGGCGGCAGAAAATTTACGTGAAAAGATTCTTACATCAGTAGCTAAATATACGAATTCAGATATTTCAGAATTGAATATTGCAAACGAAAGAGTTTTCTCAAATGATATGAAAGTCAACCTTAGTTGGGTGGAAGCTATTGAAATGGGAACTCGTCACGTTGGTGCGTTGAATACCAGTGGATGCTACAATTCTCCAAAATTAGGAGGTGATTTCAAAGGAGCGGGAGCTGGTTTAAGTCCTTCGTATACGTTTGGAGCGATGATTTCTGAAGTTCAAGTTGATCCATTAACAGGATTTGTGAAAGTTCTGAATATGTGGGGAGCTCACGATTGTGGAAAAGCATTGAATCCATTAGCTGTTGAAGGACAATTAGAAGGTTCATGGCACATGGGATTAGGTCAAGCAGTAAGTGAAGAGATGAGGTACATGAAAGGATTATTATTGAATGCTAATTTATTAGATTATAAAATCCCAACAACATTAGATACGCCTGATATTCATGTCAATATTATTGAAACTATTGATCCAGAAGGACCATTTGGAGCAAAGGAAACAGGAGAAGGAGCGTTGCATCCATCGATTCCTTCCATTGCGAATGCAATCTATGATGCGGTAGGAGTGAGGATTACATCTTTACCGATTAAACCAGAAGATATATTGGCAAAATTGAAAGCAGTAAAGAACGAAATAATAGTAGAATAAGATGGTTTCAGAAAAACAATATACAAAGCCAGCAACGATAGAAGAAGCGATTAAAATTGTTTCTGAAAATCCAACTACTTGCAAGTTTATCGCAGGAGGAACGGATGTTATGGTGAATAAATACCAAGGGAATGATACAACTTCTCATTATATCGATATTACCAGCATTGAAGAATTAAAAGGCATTCGCAGGGATGAAAAATTTCTTTACATTGGAGCATTAACGAGATTGAGTGAATTAAAAAAATCAAAAGATATTCAGGATGAATTTCCTGTTTTAATCGAAGCAGCTCATGCAGTTGGTTCACCTTTGATTCGAAAAACTGCTACTATCGGAGGAAATGTACTGTGTGAAAATAGATGTATTTATTACAATCAATCTGAATGGTGGCGTGAAGCTGTCGGATATTGTCTAAAGTGTAATGGAAATATATGTATTGCTTCAGGTGGAAAAAAAGCGTGTTTCTCGGAATTTGTTTCTGATACTGCTCCAGCTTTAATTGCTATGAATGCTAAAGTTCGGTTAATTGAACCAGAAGGTGAACGTATTATTGCTCTAGAAGAATTATTTTCGGGTGACGGTGTGAAACCTAAAACGATAAATAACACAACGATTGTAAAAGAAATTATTTTACCATTGGGACAGAATTTTAGATGTGCTTTCAAGAAATTAAGATTGAGAGAAACATTAGAATTTACTTCTCTAACAACTGCTATTTCAATCAATAAAGAGAATAAAATTAGAATCGTTCTAGCTGGAGTAGATCCTAAACCTGTATTAGTAGAAGGTCAATTGAATGATGATAAATCAGAGCTGATTAAAAAAGCGGTAAAAGGTGGACGAGCAGTTGAAAATGATATGTTTTCTAGAACGTATAGACGAGATATGATCCCTGTCTTTTTAAATGAATCTTTTGAAAAATTAGGAATATGAGTATAGAAAATAACCCCGCAGAAATGCTCATGAATGAGCATGAAATAATTCAGCAAGTCGAAAGTATTATTCATTCAATGGATGGACTTTGGGAGCATGATCCTGAAAAATATCGAGCGATGGTTTCTAAATTATTATACTTTTTTAGAGAGTACAGTGATGTTTTTCATCATCGAAAAGAGGAAGATATTTTGTTTCCAGAATTGGTCAATCATCCTGATTTTTTACTGAATGAAATTATCGACGAATTAGAAGAGCATCATGAAATGTTTCGTGAATATACACAAGACATAGAAGATTTAATTGAGAGTGATAATTTAGTGAAAGCTCATTTACTTTTAACTAAATACGTGAATGATTTGCTAGATCATATTGCTGTAGAAAACGATGAGTTGTTCAGCATTGCAGAAAATTTATTTACTGAAAGTCAATTGGAAAATATGTATTTCCGTTTTAAAGACATCGACTTAGAATTAGGAGAAGATTTAAAAAATGAATTAGAGAAAATCCCTCAAGATTTAAAGAATAAATTATCAGAGAATGCTTACTGAAAACACTCCTGTATTTAATAGTTATTCTAAATATATTCGGGAAACTTTTGGTGAACGAGTTCAAAAAATATCGATAAATACAGGGTATTCTTGCCCTAATAGAGATGGATCGAAAGGATTAGGAGGTTGTACTTATTGTAATATTAATTCCATTAAACCGGAATATGCAAATGCAAAGAAAAGTGTAACAGAACAATTATCTGAAGGAATAGATTTTTTCTCAAAAAAGTACAAAGCTCAAAAGTATTTAGCTTATTTTCAATCGTATACAAATACATATCATAACAATGATGTGTTGATTAAAACGTATGAAGAAGCTTTAAATGTACCAAATATAGTCGGTCTAGTTATTGGAACTAGGCCGGATTGTATTACCCCTGAAATTGCAGATTATTTACAAGAAGTTTCCAAAACAAAGTACGTTTCCATTGAATTAGGAATTGAATCAACAAATGAAGAAACTCTTCAGAAAATTAACCGATGTCATACTTATCAAGAAACGATTGCTGCGGTTGAAATGTTAGCGAGTAAAAATATTTTGGTTGGAGGTCATCTCATTTTAGGATTTCCGTGGGAAAATAGAGAAGGTATAATTTTGCATGCGAAGAATGTCTCCAAACTCCCCCTTAAATTTCTTAAAATTCATCATTTACAGATTCTAAAAAGTACTCAATTGGCAAGAGATTATGAAGCCAATAAAGATGAATTCAAACTTTTGACTTTACCTGAATATTTAGATATAATTGTTGAGTTTTTAGAAAACCTTCGATCAGATATTGTCGTTCAACGTTTTCTTTCAGAATCTCCTAAGGATTTATTGATCGCTCCACATTGGGACGGAGTTAAAAATTATGAATTTACCAGTAGGGTTGAGAAGAAAATGAAAGAAATGAAGACTTGGCAGGGTAGGTTGGTTGATGAAAAGGGATAAACATGAAATGGGGTAAATAATTTCTGAATTTTTTCATGAAACATTCCTTCTTCATCTAATAATTGAAGATGAAAATCTTTTTCTGATAATAGTAAATTCTTGATGGTTTGGTTTGAAAATATTAATTGAGTTTTAATTTCATTAATGCCTTTGATCAGATGCTTTTTGTCAAATTCTTCATCTCCTATTTCAATATCTTGAGCACCAAATATTTTACCTTAGTATTAATGAAATCATGTTTTGTAATTCTAAATCGTAAGTCATCAGGTGTTTTAAATTCGAGTCGGATTCGAGTAAATTATTTTTGGTAAGTAGAACAGCCAACAGCATTAGAAAAAATATATCGATCAAAAATTATTTTATGATTCAAGTAGATGATTTCAATACTGTCCAGATCTCCATATTTCCCTTGCTATGTATGTATGTTTATTCATTCATTCATTATCATGATTTATTTACAGTGATTCATAACCCAACATTTCTATAAAATAGATTGGCTAATTGTTTCTGGTCAACTTTGTTGTTGATAGTTAATGGAATAGAATCAACCAAAATAATAGAATTGGGTAACATATAGGCAGGTAGAATTTCACGTAAACTTTTTCTGAAGGAGATTTCATCGATTTCTTTTTCAATAAATAAGACCAATTGATTCATTTTTTTATCGTCTTCAATGCAAGTAATATGAAAGTTGTTCTCAGTCAATGTTTTTATTTTCTCTTCGATCTCATTTAATTCAATTCTGTGACCATTTATTTTAACTTGCTTATCAATTCGACCGTAAAACAATAAATTACCTTTTGAATTTTGACTAGCTAAATCTCCAGTTTTATAAAATTGTTGACTTTCCCCTTTTGAATTTTGAAGTTGGATAAAGCTATTTTCGTAAGTATTATTAAGATAATGATTGATTATTTGTCTACCTGAAAAGCAAAGTTCACCAATTTGATCGTTTTCAATTACTTCATTTAATTCATTGATAAGAACAAAATTAACATTTGGAAAGGGTTGTCCAATAGGAACATTGTCATTGTTTTTTTCTTTCAAACAATCCTTTTCATTCCAATTGTAGGATGTACAAACAATTCCTGTTTCAGTTAGTCCGTATAAATTAATTATTTCAGAGTTTGGTATTTTTTCAGACCATTTAGTTACAGTTTGATGACTTAATTTTTCCCCACAAAAAAAACTGTACTTTAAATCAGGGAATTCTAATTCATGAATGTATTTTTCAAAATGTTGTAAAACAGATGGAACTAAGTTGGCAACAGTGATTTTATGTTCGAATAGCATCTTAACAATTTCAATAAATCGAATTCCTTTTTGAGGTGATATATAACAACATGCACCAACGCTTAAAGGCAAAAAGAAGGAGAAAACCGATACATCAAATGTTAACTCAAACACTTGAATAAATCGATCTTTTTCATTGAAATTGAAGCGTTTTTTATCCAAAAAGTAATCAAAACAGTTGAATACATTTTCCGAACTAACTGGAACACCTTTTGGAATTCCAGTAGATCCAGAAGTAAATAATATATAGGCAAAAGGTTGAATTACTTTGCGTTGTAATTGCTCAATTGAACAATCAGTTGTAGATGATAAATTCTCAAGATTAATAAAAATCGATTTTGGAAAATCAGTTTTAAATAATTCAGAAGAACAATTGACAATTATTTCAAGTTTGGCCGATTCAATGATTTCTTTATTTCGACTAAGAGGAAAAGTTGAATTTAATGGAACGTAAGCAGCTCCATAAAGAGTAACAGCTAAAACACTCGCATAAGTATTGAAGTCGTCCGTGCAATAAATCCCAATTCGTTCGAACGTTTTTTCTTGATTCGAAAGTTCTAAATAAATGGAGTAAACTTTAGTTAAAACTTGAGTATATGTGAAATATTCATCATTAATATAAATCGCATTATTGTCTGGAAACAAAGAACAATTGTCTAAAAAAGAATCTGCAATTGTTGCTTGTTGACTTTTCATGGATTAATAAACGTTTTAAGATGTTGTGTAAAGTTAAAAATAAATAAATTCAAAAAACCTTTTTCACTAACAATGAGAGTTAAAATTATTTTGAGGTACTGGAGTCAACTATTTTTATTCAAATAGTTGACTCCTTCTTATAATTCTAAACCTGAAAGGGCGTAATATATAAACATAGGGCAAAGCTCTATGGATCCCAATATACACAACGCTAACAGCCCTGAAAGGGTGAAATATATAAACATCGGGTAAAGCCCTATGAATCAGTAATAATCACACAATAAAAGCCCTGAAAGGGCGTAATAACCAAAATAGTATTAACCCAAACTTATATTCCCCTCCCTCTTCGGATTTATTAATGTTATTTAAATTTTTCAAGCGATTAATTTTGTAAAATGAACTTTGATTTTGGAAATTAAAATCAATTATTTTTGAATAGGGTTTTCGTTTCACTGCCCAATTAATAAAGAAGATTAAAAATATAATCCAACTCATATATAAATATTTAATTTCGTGCTAAATATAAGTTTAAATCCTGTTTTTTTTTCTTTCCATTTTTAAAAGTTCTAAAAATAAACGCTTACTTTCAGAAGATGCTTGTTTTATTTTAGAGATTACCTTTTCATTGTTTTTAGACATGTTCGTGTATTTTATTTCTCTTTTATCTATAACTCTATTAATATATTCATAACGATCTTTCTCAGCTCTGTTTTCTCTAAAGATCGCTTTTAATATTCGTTTTTGAGATTTACTTAATTTTAATAATCCATTAGAAACCTCAAAAATCACTTGTTTATTTGTCTTCATCCAACAAATATTATCTTCTAAATCAGTATAGTACCCCCCAGATGTTGGACAACTTTTCTTCAAAGTTAAGTTTATTTTAAGATACTTTTTCATATTGTGAGAAAAATACATTTGGTGTTTCATATCCCAAAGATTTATGTCTTCTCTCACTGTTATAAAACTCTACATATTTTTT
>CANJKA010000094.1 GCA_947474675.1 Flavobacteriales bacterium | reverse complement strand
CGATGATCGAAATCTGAAGAGCGTATAATTTGGATGATCATTGAGTTTATTTTTGATCAATTTCACTAGATCTTGGTTGACAGGAAATCGAATGATCGAATCTTGAATTACTTTCAATGCTTTTTTTAATAATTCTGGTGATTTTAAAATTGTTGTATCAGATAATAAATTGTTGATTTTTTCATTTAGATTAGAAGCTGTAATGTGTTGATTATAATAATAAAAAGGAATTGCAAAAGCTGCTTCAGGAACTTTGAATTTTGCCGTTTTACTAATTTTATTTAAAACTCCAAAGTTGGCAGCTTTATTTCCGACTATAATAGAGTAATTTTTATTTAATTGTTCTACGTCAATTAACTGTTTTTGAAGTAAATCTGATTTTAAAACAATCGGTTTTTTCTGATTTATTGGCTGAAGATGATCGATCAATTGAAATGAAAATGTATCAATGGAAACGTTGAATTGAACGATTTTATTAGCGTATTTTTTTAATTCTTGACTTGAAAAAATGTTTTTACATGCACAAATTGGGATCTTACGGTTTTGTCCCAATAGTGAAACATGACTTAATGGAGTTTGAAAATTGGTAACAATTATTCCTCTAGCTAAAGGTAAAAAGTTGGGGATTTCATCGATAACCAAAATGTCATTTGAAAAATCTGAACTATCTAATTGTTGAATATTTGTTATAAAACGGAGCGTCCCTGTTGTTTTGTAACAACTAACAGCTTGATAATTTAAGTTTTTGTAAATGTCCGAAGGAAGAATGATAGAAATATCCTTTGCAAAACTTTCTTTTAAATCTTCTAGTTTTTTATTACTGAGTAAAAGGTTTAATTGATCTTTGATAAAAGAATGATTTTCAATAAGTTTTAATAGTTTTTCTATTTGTTGTACAGTTGAATTATCTGAAGGAGCAAATTCCAAAGCGAATTTCGCTTGTGAAGCATAATAATTGATATTTGCTAATAAATAACGCTTATTTGAATCGCTTGAATAATTTGATTCATTGAAATCAAAAAGTGTAAATTCATCTAAAAGCACCTGTTGACAAAATTCATAATGGTATTTGTAAAAACGAGAATTTAGAAAATACAATTTTTTAGTATCGTTATCATAAACTACTTTTAGTGAACTCACATTTCCATATTTGGCAGAAAGGGGTAAACTCGAAAAATCTTGAAATTCTTTTAGTGAATTTAATTCGTTAGAAAATTTTTGACCAAAAGAAATCGTTCCAAATATGAATAAAAAGAAGATGAGAATGATTTTCATATTTTGTAGTTTACATCTTTGTTACATTTGAGATCTTTAAATGTTCAATTATATTTCAAAACATTATAAAAGTATCCACTAATATACTTCTTATTCTTGTCTTTTCTTCTTCAGAAAAATTATTATTTTCTAAGTTCAATACTTGAAGTTTTCTAAGTTTGAAAATTAATGTTGGAAGTTTCGTCAAGCGATTGTTTTTTAAATTTAATTCAGTCAAATTCGATAAATTGACAATACTATTTGGGAGTGATTCCAACACATTGTTCGATAAATTGAGTGATTTTAGGTTTTTTAATAAGCCAATATCTTTTGTCAATTCTTTGAATTTATTGTTTGAAAGGTTTAATTTTTCTAATTTTTTCAGTTGAACTTTTTTATCGAAATAGGTTATCTCATTATAGGATAAGTCAAGTGTTCTGAGAAAATTCATTCCTAATATTGAATTGGATATACAAGTTAATTTGTTGTGAGAAATGTTTAAATTTTCAATGTATAAGACCTCTTTTATCTCAGTTGGAACTTTTTTTATTTTGTTGTACGAAAAATTTACTGTTTGAAGATCTTGTAGTTTATTGATGTTTTTATCAATTGTTTTAATCTCATTATTACTTAAATTGAGATACGTAATGTTCTTCATTTTAAATACTTTGGGATCAATGTTTACAGTTTTTACTGATTGTTGAACAAATCTATAAACACTTCTTTTGTGATTTTTCGCGTATTGAAAATTGGTATTTTCTTCATTTTCAATAATGATATCATATCTATCAGCGATTTTATACCCATCTTCATATTCATACTGGTATTTTTTTTCTAGAACTCGACTTTGTCCACAGCCCAATTGATTGATAATAAATCTATCATCCAACAAAGACGACTGTTTTCCTAATGAATCAAATGTAATATCTATATTTTCAATGTCATGATTTAATGTATAGATTCCTCCACCAGTTTTCTTTGCAATGTATACTAAATCAGGATTTAACCCTTTTTCAATTGAATAACCACATACAATGATTTTAACAGGTTTGCCTATTAATTCTGTTAATTGGATATCTCTAACACATGCATTGTTATCAGCTATTAAAACAATTTCAGTAAAATAAGGATTTTCATTCATTGCTCTCAAAATGGCTTCAATGTTATTTTCGGGTATATCACCACCGGTTCCTTGAAGCATGATATAATTGAACATTTTATTCAGTTTTTCGATGTTGTCAGGTTTTTCAGTATAAACTCCACCGGTTTGACCAATTTTCTTTTCAGAAGTTAATTTATCATTGCCGTCATTAAAAAGAGATATTGATCGAATTCCTGACTTTTCAAAGTTCAATAAATGCCAGAGTAATACTTGAGCACCGTCCCCATACATACTTGCTGTCCAGTCATTAACGACTAACATACTTTTCCATTCGGGATGTCTTTCAAAAACTTTACTCACAACACTATCTCGAGCAGGAAATTTGACTAAAAAAGCTTCTATTTCTTGCTTGTATTTTTCTAATTCTTCAGTACTAGCTGTTTTTAAAGAAATATCCGGTTGACTTAAAATATCATTTTTAAGAAAATTTTTCATACTTACAATCTGTTTGTCTAGCGATTGTATTTCTAATATTTTCTTTAAAGAATCTGGGATGAAAGAGAAAGATTTTATGTCTTCAATTGATTGAGTTAATTCAATAAATGAAGTTTGTTCCTCTTCTTTTAAACCATTCACCTTTGTTTTTGAAATTTGAATCGATTCGAGACCTTTTCGTTTTTCTTCTTCTGCCAATCTTGCAATTTCTAGTATTCTTTCTTTTTCCTTTTGGATTGCAAGCTCTTCTTCTAATTTTTCTTGTTCAGCATTAATTGAAGCAATAGTCTTGTAATAAATAACGACACCGTGAAATAATGCTTTAACTTCTTCTGAGTTTTTACAATTCGTTTGAAGTACTCTATTCCAGAGAAACTCTTGGTCATTTAAATAGGGGTCAATTTCAAATAATGATTGTATTCTATTTAAAAGTAGAGGATAGATTTCATGGTAGATTCCATTGTTAATTGGGTATTTTGAATACACTAAATCAATTTTATAGGGAACAACGTCATCCTTGATAGCTAGCCATTCATTTGGATTTAAAATTTTATCAGATTTAAAACCAAATTTAAGGTAAATGCAATTTTTTAAGGTGTCGGGATATTCAGAAACTTCTTTTTTATAAAATGAATTAGAAACTTCTTCACCGTAATTTTTAGGATCGTTTAAAGTAGAGTTATTAAATTTTATTTGACTGTGATAAGATTCAGAAAAACTGATTAAGATAAATAAAATTAAAAATGATTTTCTTTTAATAAACTGAAGCGCAAGATTTACAGGTAGGAGTGGAGTTGTATTGTACAATAAGATGAAATAATACAAAATCCGCATACTTTTAGATAAAATGGTTGTTATATGAAATTATACTCATAGTTTCTATTGTAAAGATATCTGAAAAATTAATTTAACCAATGTTTTATAATGGGAAAATTTAGGAAAGGTTACAGGATTTTTTGAGACAATAGATTTTTAGACAGAAGATCGCTTCGCTTTTAGACTGATGAGATGTGTTTGGAAGAAGATTGCGACTCTAGAATCTTGTAGGAACTCGAAGTACGCTTACTTTTTTATGCTAAATATTCAAACATAGGAGTTGCAGTTTTTTCTCCTGGTTCTTACGAGAAAAGAACGTCAGAAAGGATGATTCAAAAAACTAGAAAAAATTGTTTTAATTGAATTAGGTTATATTTTATTTTATTTTATTTTATTTTATTTTATTTTATTTTATTTTATTTTATTTTATTTTATTGTTCTTTTTCATAAACAAACAGCTGATTGCCACTATCCATGATGTAAATTTTATCTTCGGTAACTTGTAAATTGCGTAAACCAGCTTTTCTATCTATCACTTCAGTAAGCCATTCAACTTCAAGAGTTAGATAATCCATTACTCCAATATGTGTGCTGTTAATAGTATCAAATGCCGCATCAAAATAAATTTTATCATTGAGATACTTCCATGCTCCCAATTTTAAATTTGCATTGTACATAGATTGCGAATATGTATTACGTAAAACTTCACCTGTTAACGCATTTATTTCAACAAATGGACTTTCAGAAGGACCATGTGAACTCATTTTTCCCCAAATACTAACGATGCGTTGTTTGTCTTCAAGTAGTTCAACATGTACTTCATGTAAAGGTAGACCATCTGAAAGATAATGAATAATTTTTCCTGTTTTGAGTTCTAAAGCTATTAAATGAGCTTTCGTGTTACGATTCTCATCTGAACTCATGCAGCTTATCCATAATAATTCTTCAGCAACGCCTAATATTTTTCGTATTTGACCGTAGAATGATAGATCAGTTTGCCAGTTTGGCTCTTGAGAATTTTGGGTAAACAACAGAATATCACTAGTCCCTCTTTTATTAAAAATGAAATATTGTTTTGTTAGAAAATTATTCAAAGAGAATTTCCCTTCTAAGAACTTAATTTTTTTGTTAGCTGCAATGTCATAGATTTCTACCCCACCAGATTTTAAGTGAAAAGCTTTATAAATGGAGTCACCACTATGATTAATAAAGCTTACCATATAAAAATCTGAAATTAGTTTTCCACTGTAAACATCAAAACAATAATTTTCAGCCTCATTATTATTATCAGATGTGTAAAGATAATGCCCAGAAGTGATCAATTTACAAAATGAATTTAGTTGAGAAAACATCTCATCTCCGCCATTTTTATCATTGATTTTAATAAGTTCTTTTTTCTTATTAATTATAATTAAGTTTGATTGAGTAATTATAAATAGTTCTACTTCAGGTTTATTATGTAATAATTTAAACATCTTATTTAACTTTTATAAAATTGTAAAATTTATTTTCTATATTAGAAATATGATTAATAAACTCAGATTTTGTTTGAACATTTAAATCGTTCAATAAACTCACATTATTTGATATTGCTGTCCAAATACTTTCCCCAGCTGTAGTTAATGTTATAACATTGCCAGTTCCAGTGCACATCATTTGTTTGAATTTTAGCTTAATAGGAGTTTCATCTGTGCTTCCATCAAGTTTCATTTTATCAAACCAATATTCGATATTATCCATTGAGGTCACTTTTTGCTGGTCACTAAGGTAAGTAATAAATTGCTTCACACTACCTGTAGTTATATTTCCTAATACAAAATTTTGAAATGCTCTCCCGCCTAATTCCCATGATTTACACTCAATGATTTTGTTTCCATTTTCAATAAGATCGGCAAAGGCTCTCATGGTATTGTTTTCACTATTAGCGACTTTTGTTTTTTTCTCAAAAGTAACGACCTTTTTCTTAAATTCAACACTAACTTTCAATTTGGAATTATTGTCTAAATTCTTCACAAAACCATTAAAAATTCCTAATTCAATTGAATCTGGTAATTCTGTTCCAACCGAAAAAGATGAATCCGAAAGGATCATTAAAATCAAAAAACACTTTAAAAAAAATCTCATACCCGTAAAACTAGTTAAAAATGGTATGAAAAGTAATTTAAACCTAATTTTTCGTACCTTTACTACTCAAAATACAAGATTATCATGGTTATAGCTAATCCAATTTACGACGTCGTATTCAAGAGAATGATGGAAAACGAGAAAGTTGCGAAATTCTTTATTGGAACTTTGTTGGAGCAAACTATTGAAACGGTTAGTGTAAAACCACAAGAATTCACTTATACAGACGAACTTGCTGGTTTAGCAGTATTTAGATTGGATTTTATTGCTACAATCAAAACTGAAACAGGTGAATTAAAAAAAGTACTGATCGAAATTCAAAAAGCAAAGAATCAAATTGATCTTATGCGTTTTAGAAATTATCTGGGTGAACAATACAAAAAAGAAGATTCGCTTGATGATGAAAAAATAATTTTACCCATCACAACGATTTATATATTAGGCTTTAAGATTCCAGAAATTCCAACTCCTTGCTTAAAAGTTGAACGTAATTACAAAGACCTTATCAATAAATCGAATTTAAAAACAAAAAGCGATTTTGTAGAAAAATTGACACATGATAGTTTTATCGTTCAAGTGGACAGAATTACAGATCGTTACCAAACTAGACTTGATAAATTATTAAGCGTTTTCGAGCAAACCAACTTCGTTGATAGTAATAAAATTATCAAAGAATTTATGCATGATACAGATATCGAAGAAGTGAAAATGATCACGGATATTTTACATCACAGTGGCACAAATCCTAAAGAACGAAAACAAATCGAAGACGAACAAGAGGCTTGGCGAACAGTAAATGCAATGTTTGAGGATAAAGAAAAAGAACTCTTAAATGCACTGAAAGAAAAGGATAATGTAATTAATGAAAAAGATAAAGCTCTTGAAGAAATGGCTAAACAACTCGAAGAAATGAAACGTAAACTTGGGGAGAATTAAAGTGCTTTAGAATTATTTCAATTGCGAAAATTATTATTCTAAAATAGATAATGCTTCACTCAACGACTTTTGAATTTCTCAACATCATTAGTCTTTGAGCGAATCGATCTTGTGTCTAACTGCCTTTTGTCTAATTACAAACCTCCAGTTGTCCATATTTTAAAGTATTTCTCTTGTAAATGAGTTTTAACTTTCAATATTTCAATCGTATTTTTTATTTCACCTTCTTCAAAAACTGCGGGGAAAGTTAAAGTAATTGTATTCCCATCTCTAATAACGTTTAAAGAAATCATTTCACCTTGATTAACGTAATCACCATTTTCTTTTTGAAAACACTTAATAACATCGTTTTGATTCACTTTATCACCCACCATAAAACCTACAACGTTTCCTTTCGTTGCTTTTTTGATTGAAACATTATTATTGACAACAATACCTAAATTTGCTGAAACTCCATTTTTTTCAGATAATAAATCGATTGGTAATATACCTTTTTTTACTTTTTGAAAATTTACCCCAATCGTTTTGAAACCACCTTCTAAATCTAATGGTTCTGTTCCAGTAACGTATTTATCAAAAAACTGTTGTAATTCTGGATGAACGAGTGATACAAAAACAGGTATTATTTCTTCTTCTTGAAATGATTTGTTTTTACCATATATATTGGATAATTCAAAGATGACACTTTTCAATGTTTTCTCTCCATTTGTCAAACGCATAATTTCAAAATCGAGTAACATCGCCATTATAGCTCCTCTTTCATACACTTGCCCGTATAATTCTTTGTAAGGAGAGTTGAATACATTTTCACTCATTTTTGTAAATGAAATAGAATCAGGATACGTTAATGCAGAAACGATTTTCGATTTTAAGTTATGGGTCAAGGTATTTTCTATCGTCTCAAGATTTCCTTGCATTTCAATTATGGTAGCAAAATATTCCGTAACTCCTTCATATAACCATAAATGTTTAGACATTTTTGGATTAACGTAATCGAAATTTCCAATATCTACACTGTGTAAACTAAGAGGCGCATAAATATGCATGAATTCATGAATAGCAGTACTTCTAACCATTCCTGTGTATGAATTATGACCAAAATCTGCTAAATAATAGGTAGAAGAATTTCCATGTTCTAAAGCTCCAAATCCTTGACCTTTCATTCTTTTCATTAATTTAGGATATTGATATAGTTTAATTTTAGGTTGCATAATTATTTTACCAACATCTTCAAAATTAGCAACATAATTTAAGAAGTTGTAATTGTTGATTGGAAGTTCCCCTCCTATAAATTTTTCAACTGCCATCATACTAGAATCTAATTCTTTTCTGATTTTATAGGAAGATGAGTCTGATTTTGAATAATAGGAAGCTACTATAATTTCTGTATTTGCTATTTTCATTTGATCTTCTTTTTGAGAAGTGAAAAGAATCGGATTGTCCATTAATTCATGATAATTTGATGCCTTAAATGTTTGAATATCATTTGTTTTTAGAGAACAAGTTAAAGAGGAAAAACCATTTAAAATTGCTGTTTTTTTGAATTCAAGTTGAAATGGAATAAGTAAAGTATTATTAAAAAAACCAAATAAACCACCGTTGTTGATGTAGAAATATTTATCAGTTTCAAAACCAGTTCCTGCAGGTTCAAAAATTTTAAATTTCTTTTCTCCAGAATCCCAAGAATCTCTTACAGTATAAGTGATCGATTTTATATCTTTAGAAGGATAAATTTTAAAGGTATTAATTGATGTTTTTATAATTGTTAGTTCTTTTTTATTACTGTCGAACGCTTTGAAGTTAGAAATGTAATTTCCATAATTTAAAATGTCATACGTACCAGGAACAGTCATAGGGAAATTAAAATAAGCTGTATCTTCTTTTATTTTAGGACACTGAAGTTCAACCTTAATTTTATCTTTTTTACAATCTATTAGATTTATTTTATAATCGTATTGTTGACTATATGTTAAAATTGGTTGAAGAAATAAAAAGAGAATGACGAAATGTTTAAAAGCTCTAGTTTTCATGTTTTGTAGTTTTAAATGAATAATTTGATCTAAAACAACAAATTCAAATTTCGTTAAAGTTAATTTGAATTTGTTTGTTTAAATTTTTAAGCATATTAATTGATGAATACATGCTTGTTATACATGAGACTTCTAAAGTAAATAAAAGTTACAGAGAAGTAAAAAAATGTTAAAAAAAATGGCAATCATTGCTGATTGCCATTTCAATTTAAACTACTAAACCTAACGTGTTTAAACTATAAACATTTAAAATATTTATTCAGTCAAAATAATTTTGCGATTAATTTCTTGTTGATCAGAAATAATTTTGATTAAGTATTCGCCTGGAAACATTGCTTTTGTGTCTAAATATGCAACCGTACTTCCTTGATATATATATGATTTTTGAATGAATCTTCCTGTATTATCATAAATTGAAATTTCGACTGTACCCTTATTTAGATTTCCAATTTGAACAGCGATGAAATCATTTGATGGATTTGGAAAAATATTTAAATTAATTTCTAACGATTTTTTATCTTCTATACTTGAAGCGTCTGCTGGAGGTGTGTATGTTGTTACAGTTTCTGAAATTGAAGTGACTTTTGCTGCCACTTTATTTCCGTAAAATGTTGGACCAACAGCGTAAGGATAAGCTGAATTCCAGTTTGCATCGACTGTACAGAAATAAGCATACGTTCCATTTGGATATTCTGGAGTTACGCAAAAACGACCATTGTGAGCATCTAAAAAGTCGGCTGAACTTTGAGCGATATACTCATAATCTTCTCTATATTTACCTAGTGGAAAAGAAGTACTTACTGCTGGACCATCAGTGACATCTGTTCCATTTGCATAAACCGTTCTAGTTGTAATGTTTCTTAAAAAGTAACTCGATTTAATTCGAACAACACCACCTGTCCCATCTGCATTAGCATATCCCATCGCTCCATAAATTGGAAAACCATCGTAAGCAAAACCAATTAACGGAGAATGTTCAGTTGCATTAATTGCATACAAACCATCGGCATCATATAAATTACAAATTGTAGAAATGACAGATAAATCTAATTTGTACGCACTTGGATTTTGATGATGGTGATAATTTCCCATTGCTGGATGACCTTTAGAGCAATCGAAACCACTTTTTTCCGCAACAACTGCATCTCGGTTCCATATACCGTCTCCAGCACCTCCAAGTGGACCACCAGCGTCTAAGCCTGTAGAATTTTTATAGGAAACTCCATCTCTGTAATCAAATAGTGCGACTCCATTTATAAATACTCCAATATTTCCACCTGTTGTGTTTGTTGGTGTACCAGTGTTTTGAGATGGATTTAGAGGAAATTTAAAAATAGCAGATTGAGTTGTTGCTACTGATGGATTTCCGTCTAAAAATGGTCCTGTTACGTATGTTGGGATTCCATTTGTATGAACGTATACCCAACTTGTTGAATAGTCAACTGATTGAATATTTGCCAAAACAGCATCTTGAATAGCGGTTGAATTACCGCTCACATAATGTCTTCCCATTACATTTGTTGTATTTTGGAGCCATGACAAAATTGCAGGATTTGTTTGTGCATTTAGTGAATATCCACTCACTAATAAGGCAATTGAAAGGAATCTTTTTTTCATAAATTCGAATGTAAAATTATTTGTTTGGTGTGTATTATTTATTTAGACGATATTTTTCTATTATTCTTGTTCTCACATTTTATTTTTTTTGATAAGACTTTAATTTTAATGTATTTAAAATTAAAGGTTTTTTATTTACCGACTAATTATTGTAATTTTAAAGAATATTAAAATCCTACTATATGCGAAAAATGATGTCTTTTCAAAAACTAATTTATTTAATATTTCTATTTATTTTAGTTGGCTGTAAAAATAAAATTCAAAATCAAAAGATATTAATTGTTTCACAAGATAAAAAACATGCTTTCAGAGATTGGATTTCACAAGTAGATGCTAAAATTAGAATTGTAGATTTTTATAATTTACCCAAAGATTCAATGCAATATTATTTACTCAATTCTGACGGGATAATAATGAGTGGGGGTGAGGATATTAATCCTTCTCTTTATAATCATTCAGATTATAAAGAGATTTGCGGTGAAATTGATAATTACAGAGATAGTTTAGAAATTTTATTGCTTAAACATGCCATGAAAAGTGATAAACCTCTTTTAGCTATTTGTAGAGGTCACCAATTAATGAATGTTATAAATGGAGGGTCTTTAATTCCAGATATTCCAACTTTTATTAAAGATACTACTATTCAACACAGAACCAAAAAGGGGACTCACCCAATCACTTGCGTAAAGAATTCATGGATAGATAAAAACTTTACATCGAACGATTTTATGGTCAATAGCCGTCATCATCAATGCATTGATAGAATTGCTAAGAATTTTAAAGTTGCTGCAAAATCTCCAGATGGAGTTATTGAGTCTATAGAATTAAAAGATCCTTCTGATAATCGATTTATTATTGGAGTACAATTTCATCCTGAAAATATGAATGATTCACTTTCTAGGTATTTAAGAAAAATATTTTTAAGTCAGCTGTATTTGGAATAATCTTAAGAGTTGACTTTTAGTTCACTTTTTTCATTATTTATTGGTTGAATTTTATGCTTTTTTAATTTAATCTATTTTTTTGAATGAAACCCGCTAAGAAGATTTGTAATCCTGTTGAAACTCGAAGTATGCTCCTCTTTCTTTTAGTTAACTCTCAAATTTAGAATTGAATTAAATGGTCTAAACATTGAGCTTACTTTTCATCATTTGCCAACTTCCGGATTCAAAATTCTATAAGGTAAAACTCTACTTTCACAATAGGTAATTTTAATCTCATACGGTGCAGCTGGTTTTAAATCAGAAAGGTTAATTTCAAACGTTTTATCCGTTGGTTTTAATGTGAAGACCTTGTTATTTACTGAGACAGTAAAAACTCTATTTACTTCTAGTACCTCAATAAAAATGTTTTTGGACTGATAAACTCCTTTTGTAAGTGTTGAAATTTGATTACATCTTTCGGTTGTTGTTTGTCCAAAAGAAGTGATGGAAAGTAGGATAAAAAATAGGATAAGGCGATTTGATTTTTTCATAGTTTTAGGTGCTTATTTAAAATGTAAGCTATTTAGTATTTGTTCTCCAATTACTTTATGTTTTTCGTATGACGTTTGTTCACAAGTAAGTGTTATGCTATACGCTTTTTCATTTTCAAGACAATAATATTGTTCAAATTTCAAATTGAATGCTCCTTGTTGCCCTGTATAAATTATTTTATGAATGTCTATTCCGTTTATGTTAACAAGAACACTTTCTTCTATTTTACTGTTTTTTAATGCTTTTTTAATTTGACCTTCATAAACTTCAACGTATTCATCTAAACTAATGTTTTGTCCAGTCAAGTCTTGGGTACTCATTTTAACATTTTCTTTGAATGGATCTTTTTCTGTTTCAATTGATGAATAAAGTATAAAATCTGTTCCCATTTCTCCTGATTTATCTAATTCCCAAGTTATCGGATAGTTCATTGTATATGCCTTATTATCAACTGTCTTCCAGTCAGAAGGTAGGGCGTCAGTTTTGATTTTTAGAATATCTTCAGAGCAAGAAAATAGACAGAAGTAGAGCATGAAAAAAACAAGATATTTAACACCTGACATATTGATTGTTTTAGAATATTTCAAATATATAAAAAAAAAGTATATAGTTAGATAGTTTTATGTAAAAGTCTTAAAGACATTAGATCTTTTAATCTAATTTTTAATCTTATTTCAAATGTTCCATTATTTCTTCTTTACTCAAGAAACCAATGTTATGCCATATAATTTTATTGTCTTTGTATAAAATTAAGGTTGGCAATGCTTCAATACCTAATTCAGAAGAAATTAAAGGGTTTTTATCTGAATCAATTCTGATAATCGTTACTTTATCCGCCATTTCTTTTGCTATTTCTTCTAAAGATGGAGCCATTTTTTTACAAGGACCACACCATTCAGCGAAAACATCTACCAAAACTAATTTGTCTGAAGTTGTCAATTTTTTAAATTCTTCAGATGACATTCCTTGTGCTTTCGGTTTTCCAGATGCGTCTGTTGTTAAAGGGAGACTCGCACTTTTCCAACGCATTATTCCACCGTTTAATTCATAAACTTCTTTAAATCCAATTTCTTTTAAATGAGCTACAGCTGCAGAACTTCTACCGCCACTTAAACAGTAAACAAATAGTGGTTCGTCTTTACTTAATGCTTCTGTTTGTTGGTCAAAATTATCTCCGCTCCAATCAATATTTACAGCGTATTTTATATGACCTTCACTATATTCTCCTGGAGTTCTAACATCTATAACAGGAGCATTAGACAATTCCTCCATTTTTTTTTGAAAATCCTCAGGGGCAAGATTTGTTTTAGAAAGTTGTCCATTTGAACAGCTTGAAAATAGGATTGCTAGCCCTAAGAAATTCATTAATAAATACTTTTTCATTTTTTTATTTTTTATTTAATTTTCCTTCAAATTTTGTAAAGAAATTAATCCAGATGATACGTGAAGTCCTAAAAGTGATTGTCGCTAAGAAGACAAAAGTCAAAAGTACGAATGCTAAATAGGTGTAGGTGCTTAAATTCAAAAATAGAATATTGATACACCATGTTGTCACAAACCAAGCTGCCATCAAAGCGTAACTAACGAACATTGCTCCATAGAAAAAACCAGGTTCTTTTTCAAACTTCAAATCACAATTGGAACATTTTTCATGCATTTTATCAAAATTTCGAAGATTAAAAACGTTATTCGTTACAAATATATTTCCCTGATGACATTTAGGACACTTATTCTTAGTGACAGAAAATAGAATGTTTTTCAGCATAATGGAAATTTTAAAATTAATTTTTAATCAAAGTTAATAGAAGTTTCAAGAATAACCTTAGCATTTATCGAATTAGAGATTAAACAAGCTGCTTCTGATTTTTGTAAAATACGTTCGGCCTTTTCTAAATCCTTTTCATTTGTGATTTTTAATACCGGCTTTAATTTAATTTCAGTCATTAAAAACTTCCCTTCAACTTGATCTAAAATACCACTTCCATCACATGAAAAAGAAGTGAACTCTAATCTTGAGTTTTCAGCAATAGATAAAAAAGTTGTCATAAAACAACTGTTTACAGCAGCAGTAAATAAATGTTCAGGAGACCAGATTCCTTCGATTCCTTTTGGAAATTGTGGGGGAGTAGCTACCTCTATTTTAGTTTGTAACTCAGTGGAGGAAATTTCTCCTTTTCGGTCAGAAATCCATTTCAAATCGACATTGTATGCATGTGCTTCCATAATTTATAAAATTAATTGTTTGTATTTGAATCTGTTTTTTCTAAAGGTGTTGAACAAGTATTCGTTGAACAACACCCAATATTTGAAATTACTTGAAATAAAAAGAAGACTGCGATTACTGCGTAAAAAGGATCATGCGAAATAAATGTTTGAATTATCATCGAAATGACGATAGCCAAACGTAGCCATCTCATAAATGTCCAACCTGTTAAAAGAGATTGTTTAAACATTATATTTTACTGTTTAAACTCATCCATCCTCCACCATTGTGAACAGTAGTGTAACCGTTTGATTTTAAAATGCTTTTTGCTGAAGCACTTCTCATCCCTGAGGCACAACATGTTATAATAGGCGTGTTTTTGTCTTTTAATTTAGATAAATTAGCGTTCAATTGATCCAATGAAATATTGATAGAACCTTTGATTGCCCCACTTGAATATTCACCTTTGCTTCTTACATCTAAGATAATTGCTCCTTGTTTTACCAATTCAGCATAATCTATTTTTGGACCTAAACCAAATAATTGTTTTATTGTACTTAACATGTTTATGCGTTTTTAGAAACTAAATAATTGACATCTAACCAGCCACCACCATTGTAACACTCAATTCCTTGTGAAGTTAAATATTGAGTAGCTTGACCACTTCTTCCTCCTGATAAGCAACATAATACTAAAGGAGCTTTTAAATTTTTGATTTCATCCAATCGTTGTGCAATTTCTTGCAATGGAATGTTAATTGATCCTGCAACATTTCCTCCTGCAAATTCATCGAATGATCTTACATCAACGATTGTTCCTGTTTGTTCTTTAATAATTTGTTCTGCGTTCATTTGTTTGATTTTTAATTAATAATTTATTTTTCTTTTGGTTTAAACATACTGAATAATAAAAAACCCATTAATGCTCCATATAAGGTACTATTAATCGGACTTGAAGTTATACGACATGTTCCGCTTGCACAACCTACAAAATAATAGTAGAGGTAACCAGCTATAGAACCGACAATAATTCCAAGTAGATTTAATTTGTTTTTTTGTATAAAGTTCATTCTAATTATTTTTCTTGTACAAAGATAATGGGAGAATTTTGGTTTTACAGTTACAAATGTTACATAGGGGGAAATTAGGGCATAGGTCATTGGTCTTTATGCTTATTTTAGAATTAGGGCAAAGGAAAAATGTAGGATGGTGTTATGGTTGGCTGTGTAGGGTAGAGGTGAAAAATAATAAACCATAGGAGGCATATGAGAGCATATAAGTGTAGTGTTTTAAATGTAGAAATCCTTTGAATTATAACTTGATTTATTTAATCAAACACAGTTTTAGAGATAACCTACATTATATTATTATTCGTTTTTCGAAAGTGTACTTTCTATTATGGATTAAACTACTATATCGTTATTTGAAGCAAATCCTGATCAATAAAAAGCAAAGGCTTTAAAGTAATATAAAATTAGGTCATAAGAATTCAAACACAGCTCTTATATGTCCTTATATCCCTTATATGGTTCCGTAAAAAAAATCACACAAGAAAAATCTTATTCCTACCTAGTTTAACTAAGCCATTGTCTTCCATTTGTTTTAATAACCTAGAAACGACAACTCTGACTGTTCCTAATTCATTCGCAATTTGTTCGTGAGTAAGATGAAGTTCATTGCTTTTGGTTAATTCACATTTCTTTTTGATGAAGTTTAAAATTCGTTCATCCATTTTTTTAAATGCAACTTGATTAACAACTTCTAATAATTCTTCAAATCGTTTGTGATAAAGTCTGAAAATATAGTCTAACCATTCAGGATATTCTTTGATTAATTCGGTTACTTTTTGAATAGGGATGAAAAGTATTTCTGTTTTTTCTTCAGCGATTGCTTTAATTTTACTTGTGTCTTGGTGCATTCCCCCTAAAAAGGACATGATACAACTTTCACCTGACTCAATATAGTAAAGCATAATTTCTCTTCCATCTTCATCCGTTCTCATTACACGAATACTTCCACTTATGACAATCGGAATTGAATTGATGTAGGCATTTTCTCTTAATATAGTTTCACCTTCTAAAAAAGTTTTAGGGATTCCATAAAGTGCTAATTTTGCCTTAATTTCAGGAGAAGATTTGAATTCTATAATATCGTCGATTTCCATTTGGATGCGTATAATCTATAATTGAACTCTAAAATTAAACATTAATACGTATCAGTGAAATCTAATTAAAAATTATTTTACCAAAAGTAATTAATCCAGTAATTAAAATTAGTACAAGTACCATCTTTTTAAATTGATCTTGAGATATTTTGGCTAAAATTTTCTTCCCTATATATGTTCCAGTGAAACTGACAATAAATAATATTGGAATCAAATAGAGGTCGTGAAAATGAATAAAACCATTGAAAAAATAAACAACTGTTCTGCTCGAATCAATTCCTAAATCGATGATCGCTGATGTAGCAATAAAGACTTCTGTTTTAAGATTGAAAGCAGCTAGTGTTATTCCTCGAATTGCTCCACCTGTTCCAAATAATCCTGCTGTAATTCCTGAAAATATTCCTCCTAGGATTGAGTTTTTAACAGTTGGTTTTACTTCTAATGAATTAAAAGAAAGGAATGAAATACTAATAATAACTAGAAAACAAGCTAAAATGAATTCCAAAATGGTTGTATCTACATATTTACTCAATCTAGCTCCAATAATGACAAATATCACGGCTGGAATTCCAATAGTTGCGATTAGTTTTTTATCAAAACCTGTTCTAAAAAGATAGATTTTGGATAAATTACTAGAGATGTGAAATAATGCTGTAATTCCCAATACAGATTCAAAATCAAGAAAGTAGCTTGCGATAGGTATGAAAAAAAGGGAAGAACCAAAACCACCAATTGTTCCTAAAATTTCAGCAATTAAAGCTAAGAAAATGAAAAGAGATAAATTGTCCAATTGGTCTAAATTTTTTATGCTTGTTTAAAGTTAATCAATATTTGCTAGAATCTACTTTATTT
>CANJKA010000093.1 GCA_947474675.1 Flavobacteriales bacterium | reverse complement strand
TGCTAGATGGTTTGTAATGTTTTATTTAAACATTACAAACCATCACCATTTAGTACTATTCTTTTTCTAATTCTACTCAACGATTCAGGCTTTACACCAATGTAACTTGCGATTTGGTATTGAGGAACTTGTTGAAAAATAGCTGGTCTCGATTTTAATAGTTTACTATATCGTTTTTCTGGTGAATCAGTAAGGTAGGAAGTCAATTGTTTTTTTTGTTCCGTAAAATCCGATTCCACAATAGCTCTTGCGATTGTTTCAAATCTTGGAAAAACTTTAAACATTTTCTGTGCTTGTTCTTCATTTCCTAGACTCACTGTTGTGTCTTCAACGCAAATCAAATTGGTTTCTGATGGTGTTTGAAAACTAAAATTATTTAATGAAATTACCCATTGTTCTTCTGTGAAAAAATTAGTCGTTTTTTCTTCACCATCTATCAAGATATACTCTCGAACACAGCCCTCCATTACAAAAAAAGTATCCACCGATAATTGACCTTCTTTCAATAAAAAGTCACCTTTTTTAAAGGTTTTAACACACATATTGTCTGCAATAGCATTTGATTCTACCTCAGTTAGAGCTGATATTTTGGAAAAATAATTTACAAATTTATTGTCCATTTTCAATCATTATATGTTTAAAGATACGATAAAAAAATAACGCCTTTAATTTTCATCTTTTTTTATTGCTCCTTTTTGTCGTCTTCTCGGTTCATTGCTTTCATGCAACACATTTTCGCTATGTAAAAAGTGAGCCGCTTCTTCGGAATCTTTCACTTTTACAGCACTCCGTTCCAACATTTCAGACTCAAAAGCTGTCAACACGCTTTTCCTAATTCCTCTTTCTCTCCATCCTGACATTGGTCTACACCCCATTGAAATTCCACGAGCCAAAGCCAAGGCGTCCAATAAAGCTTGATTTGCACCTTGCCCTTTGAATGGACTCATAGGATGAGCGGCATCTCCAATCAACGTTACTTGTTTTCCCTTTTCCAATAATTCTGGTGTTAGGATTTCTCTATCATACGCAGGATAACCTGAAATCAATGTTTCCTTGGTCGCTGCTACTATTTGAGGAATTGGATCGTGCCATTGAGTTCTTTTACAAGCTTCTTCCTTGAGAGCTTTCACTCCTTTTGAACTCAATTCTTTTGCTTCATCTTCAGGTATTGGAAAACTAAGTTGCCACATCACCGTTTCAGAATCGAATGGCATTATGTAAATTCGTTCATTTCCATTGGCTGTTTGAAATACTGTGGCAGAATCCAGTAAAGTACTTTCAATTCCTTCCAGATCTTTTAATGGACAAATACCCAATATTACAATACACCCTAAATAACGTAAAGGAGTACGTTCTTCTCCAATTAATATATTTCTAACTGCACTGCGAACACCATCAGCTCCTACAATTAAATCTGCTTTTACGTGTTTTACCTCATCGTTTACTTGAAAACTTAAACCAACTATTCCTTCTTCAGCCTCTTTAAAATCAACCAATTGATGATTCCATTCAACCATGTTGTGACCACCCAGTTGTTCAAGAAGCGCTAAACGTAACGCTTGACGAGCAATGTGAATATTTGTACGTTTTGAGGAAGTTTTTTCAGCGGTTTGAAGCCACTTTCTCATTCCCCATTCCCCAAGAATTTTACCTTCTGTATTATGAACGACATGTCTTGTTGAGATAACTCCTTTTTCTAACGAGAAAATTCCCAAGCCTTCAATTTGCTTACTAGCTTGTTGCAAGGTCAATCCATAACCTTGAGAACGAACATCGAAACTGATATCTCGTTCATAAATAGTAAAAGGAATTCCACGATGTAAACAAGCCACAGCTAATGCGACACCTCCTATTCCACCTCCAATAATTGCAACATGTGGGTAATTTTCTTTGTCAGGAATTGGAGATTTTTGAGCTTTAACCAATCCGGAACCTATGCAGATTAAACAGGAAGATAGATGTCCTTTTGGTCGAATAGGAGCATTTTCATCTCCTTTTGAAATATCAAATTGATCGCATTCTTTTTGAAATTGAAGACGCACTTTCTTTTTGAGCCTTCGGTTTTTTTTACCTCGACCCTGACATTCTTCACAAATTGTCCAATACGTCTCTTTATTTTCCACTATTTTCACTCTTTTTAATTAAAAGTCTATTCAACAAATCATTAATAAACGAAGCTGTCCGTCTTTCTCTTCCGGAGCACGATGCAGACAAGGAAGAACTTCGCTTTCAGGATGATCACATGCCAACCTCCACATTTGTCCGATTCCTAAGTTAATTGGTTGAGCATTCGGTAAGGCTTGATAATGTAAATCAAAGAAATTTTCAACTAAAAATGATTCAAAATCCTCTGCTGAACCATGGTGCAATTTTCTAAGTTCTTCCCTTATTTCTGGAACCAACATTTTTTGGACTCCTTGTGAATTGGGAATTATATCACTCGATTCTCCGTGATACGTGCATAAAAAAGTATCAGTAGCAATTGGAGACCGATCGACATGATAGGAATAAACATCCGTTGGAAAAAAACTATCATCTCTCTCGTAATACTTGATTATATTAAGTGTTGGAGATGCTCCGTGCTCTTTCAAAAGATTAAAATCGTTTAGTAAGATTTCTCTTGCTAATTGTCCTTGTTCACTTAAGTTAAGTTCCTCGAGATCCTCAAGTTCAATTTCCATCATATTCTCATCGAATTCAATTTTATTTACAATTTCTGAAAAATCACCTACCAAATTACGTTTCCATGCGATGGCGTTAATTTCTCCTTTAAAAGGTGTAGAAACAAGATCGTTAAAATTTGAAACAGTCAGAATTTGATTTTCAGTTTGTGATAAATCTTTCATAATGGGTAATATATGAGAAGGTCAAATATAGTGTTTTTTTTAACCACAGAGAATACACAGAGTTATTTCACGGAGGTTCACAAAGTTTTTTTTTGCAACTAAAAAAGCCGATTTAGAAACTAAATCGGCTTTAAATTTTTCAGTGTGCTTAACTTAATAAAGAACTATTTTCTTTATGATAGATGAACCGTTTTCAAATTCAATTTTTGTCAAATAGGTGCCAGTTGCTAAATTTGAAACGTTTTGATTAACAAGTGTTGTTCCTTCAGCCAATGAAAACTTTTTTGAACTAACAACATTCCCCGTCAAGTCAATAATACTTACATTGGCAACTTCGTCTTTTTTGACATTATTTATGCGAATCGACATTAGATCTTTTGCAGGCATTGGAAAAACATCTACTGTGACTTCATTGCTGAAGTTCTCATTTTCGACATTTTCGATAAGACCCGCCAAGGCATCATTCAATGTATTTACAGTAGTATTTGTCGTAATTGGAGCATTGTAGTCAAAAAAGATATTGGCTGTATTTGTAAACTCCGTTCCCTGAGGATTTGTTGTTTTTCGTTTTATACTGTAATTAATCAGTCCTGAACTTAATGCATCTCCGTAACTACTTTTCCATGGTAAATTGATATTGGCAAAAGTGAAAGTAACCAATCCAGTTTCACTTACAGAGGTAGTATAGCTATAATCTGAATAACCTGGACTCAACGTTTTCCAATCTAAATCTTCATCCAATTGATCTGTAACAACAATATTTGCTGCAAAATACGTTCCTTCATTTTGGAAATGGATTGTGTAATCAAATTCTTTCACTAAAGAAGAAATGTACCCTTGTGATTGATTTCCTTTAGGATATACTTCTTTATAATTTGGGTCATAAGAACCAATTACGTTTGTTTTAAAGTGATTCACATTATTCCATGGCGTATAATCTAGTAACCAATTGACATCTATTGGAGCAAGATGAGCTACGGAATCATAAAAACTTACTTCCGTTCCGAGTGGAATATTTGTCGGTGTATTGTAATTCATTAGTAATACCTTTGTTTCATTCGGGTTAAGGGATAGGAATCCTGACTGAACACCGTAGTGATTTGGATTACCTGTTTGCATAAAACCTGGCATCGTTGAATTTACAAAAGGAAGTTGACCGTCCGTTTCGTAGCCCACTTGAATGCCGCTTTCAATAACTGTCCCCTCATTTTTCACGATAACTGCTTGTTGATAACTGTTACCTGGTATAGGAGGTAAACCTGAGTTAACAGGTACTACTTTTAGATCGTGAATGATATTTATAGCATTGGCAATGTTTACTGTAGATTGACAACCAGTTGCAGCCACAACAGTTAAGGTTGTACTACTTGGTTGACAACTAGTCAGCGGATAATAACCATTTACTTGTTCTTCAATTGTGTATGTTCCTGATGGAACTTGGAAACCATAATTACCATTAACATCGGTAAATTGATAACCTTGACCTGAACAATGAATCATAATATTCTCTACACCAACTTCACCTCCATCCAATGTACAATTTGCATTTCCATCTAAAAAAACATTTCCTTCAATCGTACAATAACAATCTGTTGACGTTGCAGCGTTGGTAATCGTGAAATGAGTAGAATTACTGCAACCATTTACATCTGAAACAGTTAACCAATAACACCCCATTCCCATTGTAGTTGCATTCGCTGTTGTATTTCCATTTGAATAGGAATAGGTATAAGGTGCAGTTCCACCAGTTACTTGGGCTATGGCAGATCCGTCAGTGTTGTAAAGGCATGATACAGGCGTAGTTGACATTCCAATATTTAGATTACTTATACTATTCACATAAGCATATTTAGTTACTTTACAACCAACTGCATCTGTAATTAAACAAGAGTAACTACCCAACTGCACTCCTGAAATCTGAGAAGTTGTTGCTCCATTGCTCCAAGCATAAGTGAATGGTGGGTTTGAACCTGAAACAGAAATTGCTGCATTTCCAATAGTGTTTGGACAAGGCACAGTTGAACCTTGACCACTGGCAGAAATTGTACTAACAGGATCTATAACTGCAGCACCTGTTCTAACGCAGCCTACTGCATCGGTCACAACAAATGAATAAGTCCCTGGAGCAAAATTTGAAATTGTAGCCCCAGTAACACTTGGGCTTGTGTTCCAAACAATAGTATAAGGTGCTGTTCCACCAATAGGCGTAACTGTAGCAGAACCAGTTGGAATTGTGCAACTACTTACAGTTGAGGTATATGTGACAGTGATAGGTGTACTAGTACTTAAATACACACTATTCGTTCCTGTACAGCCATTTGCATCTGTAGCAATCACATTATAATTGATAGAGCCTGATAAATTTGTCGCTGTCTGACCTGTCTGACCATTACTCCAAGAATAAGTATAAGGAGAAACTCCTCCTGAACCAAAAGCAATGGCACTTCCGTCTGATTCTGTACAAGTTGCATCTGTAGGAGATATATTTACTGATATTGTTGGATTCTGTTGGACATAAGTCCCTAAAAAATTTGATTGACATCCTTGTGCATCCGTAACTATAACCGAATAATAATTTTGAACTAACCCAGTTATTGTTGGGCTTGTAGCGCCATTCATCCAAAGATATGTATACGGTGAAATACCACCAGATGCCACTGCTGTTGCTGTTCCATTCGTACAATTAGCTTGGGTTGAGCTCACAGTAGCTGTTACGTTTGATAATTGATAAAGTCCAATAGAATCTAGAATACTAAAAGAACAACCTGTAGTTTGATCAACAATGGTAACAGAATAAGTACCTATCGGAACAGAAACATTATTTCCAGAATAAGAATTTAAAGTTTGGCTATTTGTCCACTCAAAAGTAAATGGCCCCGAAGAACCGCTATTTTGAGTAGCATTTAAGGTTCCCATTGTAATTGGACAAAGCGGAGAATTTCCAATAATTGAAAAACTAAAACTAGGTGTATATGTATCAATATCAGAAGCGAAATGGACTCCATCATCTACAAAAACCGTGATATTACCAGAATAACCCATGGGAATATTTGTCAATTGATCTGTGGCAGAATTAACATTCGAATGGGTGATAAGTTCGTTATCTAAATAGTAAGAATAATTAATTGGAAAAGAAAATCCAGTTGAGGTAACTGTGTAAATTCCATCATTATTACATGGGACTTGGGTTATTACTCCCGAAACTGTTTGACTCACTACCTTGAGTGAAAGACAAAACATTAATAAAAACGTTAGGTGGTGTTTTTTCATGATATTTATTTTTTAAGATTATAAATAGATTACAATTATCAATTTGGTAGGGTTGCCTGGATTTTAAAATAAAATTAATTAACTTTTATTTAACTCATTATCAACTATCTAAATCAAATAAAAAAAATTTAATAAAGTGAAAAATTCATAGTTTCACCTATATTTTGTAATTTATGGAATCGAATCAAAATTATTAAGAGCAGGATAAATCATTAAAACTTGTAAAAATTACAAGTTTTAATGATTTACAAAATTAACTCTATTTTCTTTGTTAATTTAGGGTTGGTTCAATTTTCAATATTTTAACTGAAGTATTGTTTGATGTTTAGCAGAATATAGCTAATACTACTCAGGTATTTCAAGTAACCAATTAAAAACATTTAAGTGTTTTATTCCACTTCTGTTTTGAGTAAATGAGTCAGTTGTAAGTAAATATTTCGGATAGTTATCCTTTATCTGTTCTAATGCTTTAAACTCTCTTTCTACTGTACTTTCACTACTCATTTCCCACGCTACTTGATAATATTCGATGTCGCCTTTCGGAGTTTTACATACAAAATCTACTTCGCTGTTACGTGTCGTACCGGTCCAAATTTTGTTACCTCTTCTTAGAAGCTCAAGAAAAACAATGTTTTCTAAAATGTGACCTCGGTCTGTCGTACGTTCTTTACCAGCCAAAATATTGAGCAAACCTACATCAACCAAATAGTATTTTTCTTGTGTTGCTAATTGTTTTTTACCTTTCAAATCGAATCGATTCATTTTATAAAAAACAAAACTAGCCACAAGATATTCTAAATATTTTTCAACGGTGGTATTATGTATATTTTGCCCATCTTGCTTTAAGGTTTTTGCAATATTACCTGGTGAAAGTGGATTACCGATGTTGGAAGCTACAAATTTTGTAATGTTACCAAATGCTCGCTTGTCATTTATTTGATGACGTTGACTAATATCTTTTTCTACAATAGTAGTGTAAATAGCATCCAAATATTCATATATCTTATCAAATCCTCCCTCTCGTAAATCAACACCTTTAGGTAATGATGTTTCATTTACATAGTCAAAAAACAAGGCTTCATAATTGAGGTATCTATCTGTAACATCAATAGTACGAGCTGTTAAATATTCTTTGAATGAAAATGGTAAGATCGAAATTTCTATATAGCGACCGCTTAAAAGTGTTGCTAATTCCCCAGACAATAAAAAGGCATTTGATCCTGTGATATAAACGTCTATATTGGATTTTACAAATAAACCGTCCACAAGTCGTTCAAACTCATTAACATTTTGCACTTCATCTAAAAAAACATAGCAGGGTTTAGATAAATCTAGCTGACCAATGATGTAAGCATATAAAGCATCTAAGTCGTTGAGAAACTTACGAAGTTCAAAATCCTCAAAATTTAAAAACACTATTTGTTCAGTTTGTATTCCCGATTCAAACAGTACTTTTCTATATAATTCAAACAATGTACTTTTACCACTTCGACGTAAGCCACTAACTACTTTTATGAGGTCTTTATCCTTGTATGCCAACAATTTACTTATGTAATTCTCACGATTTGTATAACTTCTCATACAGTAAATATATCAATAAATCATTAAAACTTGTAATTATTGCAAGTTTTAATGATTTAAATCGAGAAATATCGTTTAATTGAACGTTTTCACTATTCTCATTTTGTTTCAATTTCAATTATCTTATTCCCTACTTCTCCTAAATAATGTTTTAACAATTTCTCATACACTTTATAGCCATCGTCTACATTGGTGAAAATGATTATTCCACTTTTTGTTGTAGGAAATAAAAATACAATTGTTTGACAACCTTCGTCAGCTCCACCGTGTGAGAGTGCAAATTCTTCGTTTCCAAAATCATATATTTCAAAACCAAGTCCAAAATACTTATCTTTTTTTGTTGATACTTGGTGGGAAATCATCTCCTCATAGACCTTTTGGCTCAGACCTTCAATAGCTAATATACTCGTTAAAAATTTCCCATAATCTTCGACTGTAGTCAACAAATTATCGGCTCCGTTTGCGGTTTTATTTTTTACTGTTTCGTAGGCAATTCCTTGGCTATCGTAGCCAATTGCATATCTTGTACTGTCTGTTTTTTCATCCCAATAATATTTAGTATCTGTCATTTGTAAGGGATCAAAAATTAATTCACTGGCCAATTGGTTGATGGACTTCTGAAATTTCGCTTCTAAGGCTTTACGTAAATATTCGAATCCTTCGCCTGAATATTGGTATTGAGTTCCCGGTATAAATTCAAAGTGCAGTTTTCCGTCTTTGTTGTTGCCTCGCCAATTTGCAAAGCCTGTTTGATGACTTAAAATATGTCTCGTAGTTAGTATTTTACAAGAGGGATCATTGGCAATATCTGGGTCAATAAAATGGTTAAAAATAGGTTCATCTAAATCCCATTTCCCTGCTGATACTAACTTTAGGGTAACCATGGCTGTAATCGGTTTTGTCAATGAAGCTACATTGAAAATTGTATTGTAAGGTGCAGTTTCTCCCTTTTTAAGTTCTCCGAATACTTTTACTTGTTGCAGTTTTCCATTGGTAATAATTCCCAATCCCAAGGTTGGAACTTTATTTTCAATTAACCATTTATCAATTTCAGATTCGTTATCAAAAATAGCTGATTGGTAGTTTGAAACATCTTTGTCTTGGTGGTCGTAACTTAACCCTTTGATTAATTTCCAACTTCCGTTTTCTAAATTCCAAACGTGCGAAAATTTAGCAGAACTTGCATATTTCTGTTGTTCTCCAGCGTTGGTTTCATAAAAACGATGGTTTCCTGTTTGAATGGCACCATAAAGAATATTATTTTTATAGAGCGGAAATATTTCTGTACTTTCTGTTATTAATTCTCTTCGTGATTGATAGGTTGTGGGAGAATTGCATAGACCATTTTTTAAGGAATTTAAAAATCTTTGCTTGTCTGAAAAACCATCTTTATCATGAAAAAATTCAAATTTATCACTCAATAGTTTTTCAAATTGGATTATGTCGCAAGTGTTGAAACCAATGTTGAATAGTAAGCTGTCGTTTGATAGGATTGTTTTGTAGAGGTCGGAGGTTTTGGGGAGTTGGGAGAAGGTGGAGGATGAAGTGATGAGGAGATAGATGAATAGTATTTGTTTTTTCATTTTGAATAATTATTTCCTTGTTTATATTGATAGATAACTTGAATGTTTCTAACGTGTTATCTATTTTGTTGTTGTTAAAAACTAAATTTAAGACACGAAATTACATTTTCACATTTGCCATTATTTTTATTTTTAAAGTATTTTGAAATTTTAGCGTCTTTAATTTCATTAAAAAGTTCGATGCATATTTGTTCTGTTTGAGCATTTAATTTATCTAATTGTCCTTTTTTCTTTACTTGAATTGATTTTAATTCGCAATTTTCATCAAAGCTCATTTTAATATATATTTTATCTTCATAAATACTTTTACTTTCTGCTTCTGCTAATACTTCATCAGAAGGTTTGAAACAAACTTGAACATATTTTGAAGAACCGAAAGAAGTACTATCCTTATCAAAACTATAATGGATCTTTATCTCACAATTTTTGGTTTTAATTAAGGTGTCGAAATCTATGGGATTACTAAGAGAAGCGAAAATATCGAAACTTGTAAAAGTTATAAAAAGGAGAAGTACAACTTTTATTATTTTCATTTGTTCTATTTTTCTTTAGTTTTTTTTAACAATGATCAATTTTTAAACGACTTGGAAATATAATTATTGTTTATTTTGATTAATTGATGAGATAAATATTAGTTTAACGTTTTGCAGCTACCAGAAGTGCGGATTTTGAAACCGTTTTCTACCGAACTGCTTATAACAAAGCTAAATATTAAATAGACATTTGCAAAGCGAAAATAATTGTCTTTCGCGGGAGCGACCGCTTTTGCAAATGCCGAAGCCGAATAACCGCATTTTTGGTAGGTGATGTTAGGTGTCTGGCGTTTCATTTTTGCGGAAAGAATAAGTCTAACCATTTGTTTTTATATGAGGCGTCATGAGCTCCACTAGCACCAATACTAAATTGTCGTTTATTTTTATACTTTTTTGCTTCATTTTTACAAAGTTCAAATGTCCAATAACCATTTGGTTTTTTGATGTCACTGAAATTTGATTTGATTGTTTCTAACCAACCATTTTTTAAAGAAGCACCATAGGCAGAACTGGAATTAGATTGAAATGCTATATAAGATTTACTTTTTTTTGCTTCATCAATACACTTTTCTAAAGTCCAAAAGCCATTTGGCTTTTTAAGTTCATTCATGTGTTGTGTTATTTCTTTTAGCCACTTCATTTTCTCTGCTTTATTATAAGCAGCATTTGAATTTGTTCTAAATTCTAGTTTTGTCTTATACTTTTTTGCTTCTGCAATACATCTGTCTTTTGACCAATGACCATGAGGTTGTTTAGGTCCAATCATGTGTCCGCAAATTTCATTAAGTCAACCGTTTTTGTGAGCACTTGAGTATGCCAATGATTTTTGGAAAGCGCCTCTTGTTTTATATTTAAGGGCTTCTGCTTTACATAACTCAAATGTCCATTTGACTATTGAACCGCCCGTTCCACCACCTTTGTCAGCATTTAATACATTATATCCTTTTTCAATATGTTCTTTGATTAATTTTTTCTCCAATTCTTGTGCAATCTCAGTTGCTACCAAATTAGGCGTTAGTAATTTAAACACCGGTTCTTCATTAAGAACCTGTATATATTTATACACTTTACTAAATGGATCTTGTTTATGTTCATTATATCTTCTAGAGTAATTAGTTGTTAATCCAAAATAAATACTGCCATCAGAAAAAGTGAAAGAATAAACGTATCTTAATTTTTCACTACCTAATACTGTCATGTGACCGCATATTTGGTCTAACCATCCACTCTTGTGCGCTTTACTATAGGCAGCAGAACTATTTTTATGAAAATCTATTCTATGGTTATACTTCAGCGCTTCGATAGCACATTTTTCCTTTGACCAGTATTTATGTGGTTTTTTACTTCCATCCATATGACTGGATATTTCTGCTAACCATTTATTTTTCCACGCAGCTTGATAAGCCGTGTTTGAGTTGTTTTGAAAGTCCTTTTTTAAAGTGTATTTTTTAGCTTCCTTTTCGCAAGCTTCAAAAGTCCAAGTATGATTATAAGGCTTAGGTTTGACCATGTGTCCGCAAATATCGTCTAACCAACCATATTTATATGCTGCTTTATAAGCGGGAGAATTTTTCTGAAATGCAGTTCTGTATGAATATTTTAAAGCCTCAAGTCTACACGTTTCTAATGTCCATTTAGATTTATGTATGGCTTTTTCGTTCATTATAACTTTGTGAAATAGATAAATGTTTTGATATTTCTAGTTCGTATTGGATTTGTCTTTACGCTTGCACCTAACGTTTTGCAACTAAGCGATCGGGCGGTAACACGCACAGTACTTCTCCGCCCG
The DNA here is from genome assembly GCA_947474675.1 of Flavobacteriales bacterium. GTDB lineage: Bacteria > Bacteroidota > Bacteroidia > Flavobacteriales_D > Crocinitomicaceae > CAIUKX01. The sequence continues at coordinate 5,495 of CANJKA010000093.1, read as the reverse complement.
TTTGCTTAATTGCTGTTATGCCCTAGCTGTGAGCATACGACCTACACAGTTATTCAATGGGTAAGTTTTTTCGGTCGAGGTCGTACCGTTTAATTTATAAAAATATGAATTTTTTTATTTGGCTTTATAATTTTTTTTATCCTGTGTGTCAGGATTCACTTCGGACTTCAAATGCAAATTCAAAAAAAACTCGAAAATTTGATTGGTTTTCTTTTGTTGTTTTAATATGGATTGTTGTATATTCAATTGTACCCCTTCATCGGATTTTCTCATACTTATTCCGAAATATGTGAGTGTATCAGGTAAACAAGATAATATTGAGATAATCAATGCTACCATAGCTATATTTCTAGCATTCCTTGATTCTTTTTGGTTGTTTAAAGAATCTTGTTCAGCAGATGTTAATTGTTGTTGTAAAATAAACACTTGATTTTGATATATTTTTGTTTGTTCTGATAATACTTCTAGTTGTTTATTTGACTTTTCTGATTCTTCATACTGTAATAATTTTATACAAGTGTCTGATTTTAAAACAAATCCACAATCTAAATGGTTGTCAAGTTCTTTTACATTTGAGTAATTTGAATTTTTACAATGGGCTTCTTCGTGAAAAAAGGAGTTGTAAAACCACTCTCTTATAGACCTGTTTGTACAATCATTAATCGTATAACCTTCATTTTTTAATGTTGAAATCAGATTATTAAACTTTAATCCATGGGTTAGGTTTTCTTTACCTATCTGAAGTATACGGAGATATAATCTATCATCAATTTCTTTATTCATCTTATTAATTATTGATTTATGTTAAAATTCAATTTCAAATACGGTAAGTGTCCACCGTGAATATTAATCGAAGCTAAAAATTATAGCTTCCCGATTTCCCCCAGACTCGAAGCGAAGACTTCGAGCAGTTGGGCATAACTTGTCGCTAAGCGAATCTCGTATTTATATTTAATCATTAATCCTCTTGCAAAAAAGAAGATTAACAAAATTTCAATTTATTTTCAAACAAAGCCCATTTTAAAACTATATTTTCCGCAGCAAATATACACTATTAAAACCATCATTCCTACACGTATAAATACCTGTTTTTCAATAAAATTCAAATTTTACAACTATTTTTATTTCATGACCTATTCTTTCACAACAACGACCACCCATCAAACGCATTCATCACTTCTTTCCTCTCACCTTTTTCATAATCGGGTGAACCGTCTTCATTTAGGGGAAGTAATTACAAAAAATTAAGTCCTTACTATTAACAATAGCCTCTTTAATGGCTAAAGCCGGAATATCTTGGATTTTTCTTTAGAATGGAATGGGCTGAAGACACATTCCAATTGAAAACAATTCCTATCCCAAAGCTCCATTGCTCTTTGCAATTTCAATCCAATGCTCTGCAAGTGAACTTGGATTTGCACCAATTGCTTTTGCTAAATATAAAGCAACAGCCATTATTAAAACCGATGCTTCGTGAAATTCTTGATTCGATTGTAAACTGCCAAAAGTTGCTTGGACTTTTAATTGAAGGATTTCATTGTGTCTTCTTGCGAATAAAATAGGGTCTTCGATCTGTTCAGTAATTTTCGGAAGCATAATAGCCTCTCTCCATTCTTTGCCAATTCTATCAGCTAAAATTTCTGGAGACTCCTCGCCTATTTTTCGCCATTCTTGAATTGTTTTTTTATCTCCTGATGCAGACAAACCTGTATCTAATAAAAGTGCAAATGCAACATCTGCTAAATTTTGCATTACTTCTAAATATTCATCTTGCGAATTTTCAAACTTCTCCGAAACTTGACCTTGAAGGTATTCACCTACACTTAAATAAGGTAAATTGACAACCTCTGGACAACCATTTAAACAGGGAAATTCTTTTCCTTCAAAAATGTACTGAACTTCTTCATTTTGTATTTGTCGACCTAGTGGATATAAACGACACGCCAACGGACGACCCAAATGAACAGCACAACCAAAATTCTCGATGTATTGGCCACATGCCGATTGACCAAGTTTATCTTTATTTCCGTCGAAGCGTAATCGAATTCCTCCTAAATCGCAATACAAATCTTGAAATTCTTTTGGTGTGATTTTTTTCTCTTTCGCAATACAAAGTAACTCCCAAGGATTCAGTAAAACCTGTTTACCATGACAACAAGTCCCCGTTCGTGAACAGGTGAGTGGTAATGAATCTTGAAGACTGAGTTTGGTTGTGATCATTGTTTTGCGTTTTAAATATCTGAAGTAAAACTAGTGTTAACCAAACGTTATTCCTAGATAATAGGATTTAGATTTCGCAACAGAAGTGAATCTTTACTCTCTAATTCGAACGAGCAAAATACCAATAGTTAAAAATTAACCTGTCTAACAATACAATTTCCTACAAATGGAACAGTATCAAGGAGATCACCCTATTGATTTTACATTATAGGCAAAGCAGAATGTAATGAACGATTTATCTCCGAAACAATGATTAATATGACTCTCTGTTACACCACATTCATATCTCAGTGTCGAAATTCATATATTTTAAATATTTCGTAAAACTCAAATTTATTTTGAAGTTTCAATTTATTTTCCAAACCATTCAATATACCATTATTCGGAAAAGAAAAATCAGCTCCTGCATCTAGATAAATTACTTTGTGTGTATTCTTCAATAGATTCTGATCAATTTGGTCAACATGATCAATTGGAAAGATGTTTTGTTCATGAAAGTATTTATAGATATTTCCTTTAATATTTTTATTGTCATTATTATTAATGAAATTATTTTTTATGTATTTTTCATCAACCTTTTTAAAAATATTCATGTCATAATAGTAAATGAAATTCAAATCATAAAAACTAGGTGAAAAATAAATAATTACTTTTTCTTTAGCTGATATTTGTTTTATTTTTTCTATGGCTTCTCTTATATTTCTCTTATTTGTTATATTAGGTTTCGTTGTAATTATAAATAAAAGGCATACAATACTTGGTATAATATATCTTACAAACGACTTTTCTATTAAATAGTCAGATGCAATTGCTACTAATAAACAAAATGAAATAGATGCAATCATTAAGTATCTATCGAAAAACATTGGAACCCAGTAAGAAATAAAAAACATAAAAAAGAAAACAAAGACAAACCAGATAATTATCAATTTATTTACTAAAAACTTTGAATCAACTATTTTATGACGTCTTATAGATTTAATTAGAGCACTTATTAGAACTACGATAACAATTACAGTGACTACTGGAGCATTAGAAAAACACCATAACATATTGTAAATACTTTCAACTCCGTTCGGAGATTCTATCCATGTTCCATTAACAGATGAATCTATAAATCTATAGAATAACACCAAAATATTAGGGAGATAAAACAATACTATTATAACAATTGACAACAAATAATTTTTAAAATATTTCTGTCTTAATTGTTTACTTGAGATAAAATGTAGGGATTGGACAAACAATACAAAAAAACCAAAATAATGAGAATAAATTAATAGTATATTCATTAATAGCAGTAAAATGTAATTCCACTTGTTTGAATTATTACCTATAATTAGTTTAAGATAATAAAACATAGATATTGACGCTAACATACCCAGTAATGCATAAACTCGAGCTTCATGAGCAAAGATTATTTGATAATTTGAAAAAATAAAAATTAAACTGACATAAACAGCTATTCTTTTATTATAAAATTCATTCCCAATCTTATACAAAAAGAAAAGTGTAACACAATTAAAAAACAACGAAGGCATTCTTACAGATAGCCCAGAAACACCAAAATATTTAACCCAAAAATGAAGCAGTATTTCATATAAAGGAGGATTATTCCCTATTGATAACTGCTTTATAATTGAAACAATATCCAATTGAGCAATATAAATACTAAATGGTTCATCTCCCGCAACAGAATTGTTCGAAATAAAAACACCTTTAACAATAAAATTTAGCATTACTAACAATACAGGGATTAGTAACTTAAAAGTAAAATCAGTTTTCGAAAATTTTGTTTTCAATACATTCATTTATGTCAATTTTTATTTTTTAAAATTGGTTCTATCGATGTAAATGTGAGAGTTAAAAATAACCTCACTCTTTCTCTCCTCTAAGAGGGAAGAAAAAAAAAGATAAATTATTTCATCTCCAAAGCTTTAATCACTTTCACGACGTCTTTACTCTCCCTAATTCGAACGAGCCAAATACCAATAGTCAAAAACAAACCTGGATTAGCAATGTATTTTCCAACCAAAGAAACAACATCATCGTGTAAAGCATAACTTAATGCAAATTCAGTTGGAGTTTCAATTGCCAATTTCTCAGCTGTACTCCATGATAAATCTCTTGCTTTTTTAATTACAAATCCAGCAATTTTTTCATCTGTTCTACCTCCAAATTTGTCTATTAATTTAATTGCTGGTGAAACCAATTCAATTCTTTCTTGAACCTCATCTATCATACTAGAGAGCAAATCCATTATTTTTTGAAAATCTCCTTCAATCGCTGGTAATAAATACCCTGGAGCAACTTGAGCAGTAGCAATTGCTAAATCTAAATTAATATGTGCATTCATCCCCATGAGAAGGTGTTGCAAAATAATTGGTGATTTAGCTTTAGAAGTATCAAAAGCAATTAGCCAACTTTTACTAGGTTGATCATGACTCCAATATTGATTAATAGCATTCAAAAATCTCTCAGCAAAAACTACGTCTAAACGCTCCATTCGCTTCCCATCTTCAAAATAATTTCCATCTTGTATTTTATTTTTCACTTGAATTGTCACATCTCTGTACAAAACTGCAAAATATCCTATTTTACTTTTTTCACGAATACAACGATCAACAACTTGATTCATTTCTCGTATCACATCATCAATTGTTTTAATAATAACTTGTGTACTCATTTTTTTTGTAAAATAATTCAATAATAAAAGTAATAAAATAAGAAAGCCTAAGCTCTAAAACTCAGACTTTCTTTTAAAACAATTCATAATTTTGCAATTATGAAACTAATTCACTTACTCTATTTTTCAAATATTGAGTTGTAAATTTAACTCCAGAGTTATACAAATCCGTTTGTTGCTGTTTGGTAAGATTGAAATTTATTGCAGAAATCCCTAAATTATCAATTACTGCAGTGCGTTTATTTTCTTCAGCATCTTGCTCAAAATTGATTACTTGAGCATCCATTAATGTTTCAAAAACCGCTTTCACATAATCAATTAAGTGATCATAACCTACTTCAACTGGCGGCTTAGCTTTACCTAAATCTTCCAGATAAAGCCCCATTGTTTCACTGTTGGGTGTTCCATTCACATCAAAAAAAGTAATTGGGAAATTATAAATCATTCCTCCGTCAACGTACAAATGATTATCTGGATTATTATTTCTGAAATTATACGCTTCAAAAAATAAAGGTATAGACATCGAAGCTCTTACAGCTTCAGCTACGACAACATTTGGTGAAGTTGCAAAAGAAAAAACCTTCAATCC
>CANJKA010000092.1 GCA_947474675.1 Flavobacteriales bacterium | reverse complement strand
TACAGTGCGATTGATTATTTATTAAAACCAATTATCCCAGAAGACCTTGTCAAGGCACTCGATAAATCAACCGAGCAATTAAATGCCAGTAATGAAAGTCTAAAATTTGACAACCTAATCGACAATTTTAGTCAATTGACGAGAGATTCAAAAAAGATCGTTCTAAACACGCAAGACAAAATCCACATTGTTGGAATCAATGAAATTATCAGGTGCGAATCAGATGCGAATTATACGACATTTACCTTGTTAAATAAGAAACCTGTAATCATGTCAAAGCCCTTAAAAGAATATGATGAAATGTTGACACCTTATGGCTTTTTCAGATCGCATCATTCCCATTTGGTGAATCTTTCTATGATTGATCGTTTGGAGAAACGAGAAGGAGGAGTGTTGATTATGAAAGACAATTCGGAAGCAATGGTTTCTTCTAGGAAGTATGCGGAGTTGGTGGTAGCTATTGGGAATTTGTAGGTTTTAATTGAATTAATTGAATAAACAGGTAGTTATACCTATTGTTTTATTAGTTTATTAGATATAGTTTTACGGTGGATTCAAAAGATGAATTTTACTTACGTATAGATTTATAAAACATTCGCCAATCTAGCTGTTTTTTTTGTGTATTGGCGAAATGAAAATTAAGTTTGTATCGGGTAGAGATTAGTTGGTAGCAAGTTTGATTTTCACTTCGATTAACATGAATCATTAAAATTTTAAGTTCATTCTTCGAAAAAAAATTATCGAGGACGAAAAAAAGAAAAATTATAATAGTACTTTTGAATTAGGATTTTAATTAAAACAACAGTAAAAACAGTAAACTAACTTTAGGACGATACACCACTTTAAACTCAAAATAAAATGAAGCATACAATAGTATTTTTTTTAGTAACCTATTTAGGTTTAGTCTCAGCACATGCTCAATTAAGTGAAGTGCAATCGAAAAAAATTGACAGCCTGCTTATTGGTTGGACTGAAGCAAATCACCCCGGAGGCTCAATTGGAATAATGAAAAATGGTAGTGTGATTTACACGAAAGCATTTGGTCTTGCAAGCTTAGAGTATCAAATACCAAACACCGTGGAGACTATATTTAATGTAGGTTCTGTGTCTAAACAATTTACCGCTATGGGAATTGTTTTACTTCAGGAAAGAGGATTATTGTCAATTGATGATGATATACATAAATATCTACCGGATATGCCAGATTTTGGACATACTATTACTATTAGACATATGTTACATCATACTAGTGGCATGCGAAGTTTCCACTCAATACTTAGATTTGCAGGTTGGCGCGATGACGACTCAAGGACCAATGAGGATTTATATCGTTTCATGCTAAAACAAAAAGACTTAAATTTTATTCCAGGTGATGAATTTTTGTATTGTAATACAGGTTATATACTTATGGCCAAGATCATTGAGAACATCACTAAAGAGAAATTTCCTCAATGGATGGCAACCAATATTTTTGCCCCTTTAGGAATGAAAAATACTTATGTGGAAGACAGATATGATCGTATTGTTCCTAATAATGCTACATCCTACTATAACACAGAAGAAGGATTTTTTAGAGCTGTAGAATATTGGGGCTATTTTGGTTCTGGCAATGTACATTCAACTACTGCTGATCTTCTTATTTGGTTGCAAAACTTTAGCACGCCCTTTACCGGCTGGAAATCATCTTTTGAAACACTGAAAACAACTGATAATCTCAATGAAGGAAGTAAAAACAATTATGCATTTGGTGTTTTTATGGACGAGGTAAAAGGATATAGTAGAATCCAGCATGGTGGTGCAATCGGCGGATTTAGAGCATATGCAAGTACCTATCCTGATGAACAGTTGAGTATTGCTGTATTGACCAATTTTTCATCATCCGGTCCTGAGAATATAGAAAGTGAGATTGCAAATATTTTACTTAAAACAAATCCGAATTCAAAATCGAAAATTTTAATATCAGAGATTCCAAAAACTGAGAAGACATACAGATTAGAAGAATTAGTTGGAAAATATGAAATTCAATCGGGTGTTATTCTTAGCGTTAGTATTAAAGGGGATTCACTGCATGTATTACAGGAATGGAACAAGTCGGAATACAATGTATACAAAACTATTGGCAACACATATGAAATACCTAATGTTTCGAGCATTCAGTTGGTGTTTTCGGATTTAGAAAATAAAGTAAGTCAACTTCTTACCGTTTATCAAAATGGAAATAAAACAGAGGCCAAAAGATATATAGAAGAAAATCTATCTGGTATTAATTTGATTGATTACAAGGGCAGGTTCTACAGTCCAGAACTTGAAAGCACAATAGACATAATTCTTGAAGGAGATAGTTTAATTGGTCATCACGTAAGGCATGGTGATTTCCTGGTTAAACTTCAAGGTGTGAACGCTTTAGAAATGTCGGGTTTTGGATCTATAAAGATTGTTCGCAATGCTGAAAAGATAATTACAGGGATTAAGATTTCTGATGAAAGGGCTAAGAATGTTTGGTTTGAAAAACAAAAATAAACTTGACGTTGAATATACAAAAAAAGGCTACAGATAAAGTACATTCACGGATTCGCTGAATACAGAGAAGTTGACATTTGATAGCCACAGTTTGACAACGAGAATATGACATACTTTGTTAAATTTGGTGTTTTAGAAAAAAAAATGAAACTTTACATTGAACATATAAAAAATAGCCTACGGCTGAAGTTCATTCACGGATTCGCTGATTACAGAGAAGTTGACAACCATAAAAGCTGTGTTTGCGTGGTGTCAAAACCAGCTACCAACATCGGTTACAAGCAACGGCTTGAGATGGACTGTTTCCAGAGCGCCGCTGCTCGTAGCCTCAAAACGTTATCTACCACTGCTCGAAGTTGACGCTCCGAATAAAGTGAATATTAAAACTGACATTTTTTACTTCGAAACTAGGAAACTTGACTTACAAAGCCCGAAGAAAGCCTGCGGCTGAAGTTCATACAAGGATTCGCTAAATACCGAGATAGCAATAATTGCCTTAGACACTTAATAATTATGAATAGAAAAATAATATTTTACTTTTTAAATGCACTTGGAGCTATAAACTCATTGATTGTCATTGTTAGTGCATTGACCGGTCAAAATGCATATACAATTGCTAATTCTTTATCTGAATATTTTGATATCATATTTTGTTATATTCCATTCGCTCTAACAACCATTGCGTTGTCGTGGTATTTTATCGATCTTTATTTAAAAACTGACAAAAAAATAAACTATTTTCAAATTGCTTTTTTTGGTATTTCTGCAGACGCGGTATTTGTAATTGGAAGTATCTTTTTTGGACAACGACCTTAAAATAAACTCGAAGCAAAATAGCGGTTTGACAAAAAGTTGAATTCGAGAGACAAACATAACCTGAAAACCATAGTAGGTCGTGTGCTCACAGCAATAGATAACAACTAACCTTTCGACAACGGGCTGATATGCACTAGGTCCAGAGCGCCCGCTGACGCCAAGCCGAAAAACGTTGGGGGCAAGTACAGATAAATAGTAAAATATGATAACACACAATAATATGCAATATCCCGACTCGAAAAAGTTGTTGAAACACGGAATAATAATTTTGGGGTGTACCACTCTTATTTTATTTTTTGCTCCTTTAGCAATCACTAAATGGAATTGGGTTCCCTTAGATGTTTCTAAACCTAATGAAATCGGGGACACTTTAGGCGGGATTCTTGGACCATTAGTTGGTTTAATTGCAGTAATATTAACATTTCTGGCATTTTGGGCTCAATATGATGCGAACATTCAGCAGAGAATTCAATTTGACACATCTCTAGACAATGAAAAAGCAGATCGTGTGGCTGAGGAAATAAAAGCCGCCGAAGAACTCAATAGAAAAAACAGAGAAATAGAAGAGCAACAAGAGCAATTCCAACAAACTCAGGTGTTCCAACATAATCAAATTATACTTCAAGACAAACGCTCGAGGATAAACATTTTTGAAACTCGTTTCTATACTATGTTAGCTATTCATCGCGATAATGCTAACGAAATTGAAGCTAATAATATTAAAGGAAGAAAGGTCTTCATTCACATGCTAGATGAACTTAAGCTGATATTCAATATCTTCAATTCTATAATGACAGATGAAGGTCTTGAAAATGAGATAAGTGAAGAAGAATTATACAATATTGTTTATCTATCCTTTTTTTTTGGAATTGGAGAAAAGTCTAGTCCAATGGTTAAAGACTTAGTAAGTTCAGAGCACACTAAATACGTGGATATTTTTCATAGTAAAATAAATAATCGCAAAAATCAAGTATAACCCAATTCTGAGTTGATATTAAAAATTGGAACAAATGATTACAATCTTAAGCACGTGTATTCTTTTGGTGTAGGACATTTAAGACGTCTTAGTCACTATATTAGACATCTTTTCCAAACCGTAAAATTTGTAGATGATCAGCCTAACGAAATAATTTCAATGCAAGATAAATATAGTTACGTTTCAAATCTAAGAGCTCAACTATCAGCGCACGAGCAAATTTTATTATTTTACAATTCAATATCTGTGATGGGAAAACCTTGGCTTGAACCACTATCGCCGAGTAAAGATAACTACATTCAGCGCTATTGCATGCTAAAAAGTATTCCTCTTAATGCAGCAGATTTTTATAAAAAACCTTTAGATATTTTTAATGAAAAAAATATGAGTGGTAAATCAATGTTTGAATGGTTAGAAATAAAAGACAGAATGGAGGATTTGAATGGCAACAGCACCAGCAGCTAACAACTACCCAAATGCGAGGTTTCGTTTTCCAAAGACAGTTTTGTGGTAATTCAAATATCAGTTTTTCAAATCGAGTTTTGAATTAAAAAAAGCCGAACTTCGCTAAACAATAAACGGGCATTAATAATTAAATAATGAAAAAACACATAATAATACTATTAACTTTTATAGGATTAATTTTCATATCATGTGCTTTTTCAAATGGAAATGAGCCTATTGAAAAATTCTGTGGATATGAAATGACAATTAACGAAGTAAATGAAATTACTGAATGGTCAGCAAAGAATCCGGATGTATATAATGTTAAGAATGGGAGTGAAATTTATTCAGAAATAAATGATAGCATTCGTAACAATATGCCAGATAACTTAGAGTTTGAAATCTTCTTGATTCAACTTTCAAAGAAAGAAGTTTGTATTGATGTATTTGTTGCAAAAAATGAAAAATACTTTGAGAAAGTATCATGTACATTAATGAATACTGAATTTTCGGAAATTGTCCCAAGTCAACGAAAAATAAGAATTTACTCATATACAAATTCAGATGGGTCAGGTGATAGTCCATTTGAAATTGCAATAAAATCAAACAAATAAATAAAATTCAAAATAAAATCCTAACCCCAAACAAAAGTTTATCATCCGTTTGCTTATTATCACTTTTACATTGCTAACTAAATTTATCAAGGTGTTTTTTTGTTCATTTAATAGATGTAGTTTTACGGTAGATTCAAAAAAAAATGGGGTTAAGGAATTTGAAAATTATAATGTATTTTAAACTGCCATATTTTGCATGTTATATGTAAAAGAAATGCGTTTTGTTTCTTGTAGAATAACAACAACACAAATTAAAAATAAATATATGAATAATAATGCTATTTTACTTTTTTTCATAATTCTGATTAAAAACAGCTGTTTTTATGGACAACAAAATACTTTCGAACTAAAAGTTAAAGCAGCTAATTATGAAATAGGAACATCAAAAATCATTATTGATTTAGAGTTTATAAATACATCAAATGATACCTTATATCTTATTCAACCACAAAATATATTTTTTGATAAACATTATCAAGGCTCTGTTCCAAACTATCCCCAATTGACTAATTATCCTTATAAAATGAGTTTAGAATCGAACAAAAAATGTTTAGATGAAGAAGTTGCAAGACCTGTAATGTCTATTTCGACCAATAAAAATGTTGGTAATGAGGATTTTTTTATTATTTATCCAAATGAAACAAAAGTTTTTAATGGTATTTTAATCAATGTTGATGATATACAATTTTGTGATATTGGAAAGTATTTTGTGAAAATTGAGTATAATATTAAAATAGAAGAAACTTCTTTAAAGTCTAGTGAGAGTAGTAATAATTTAATTCTACAATTGAATAAAATTAAAACAGAGATACAATCAAAAAAAGTTAAATGTTTTGCTATAAAAGCTAAATGATTGATTTTTAAATGTTTTAAATATAAACAACAGCAAATATTATTTTGGTAACAACATATTGAGAAACACTAATTCAAGAGATCCAGCTTATCCATTTAAACCTTTTATCTTCACCCTAAAAATACAAAAAATGAAATTATTTATTTTACTATTCATCACCCTATCAATTTTATCGTGTAATCAATCAACCCAAAACAAGATTGATAAAAAACAGGTTGAAATAAGTTCACAAGCCAAGCCTTCGACTAAATATATACCATTTCCGAAACTGTATGATTTTGTTAAAAAGGTCAAGACAAATAAACTAAAATCTCATTTCCCTGCACCTTTTGATACCTTGGATTTTAACAAGGTAATTGCTTATGATTTTGATGGTGGAATATTTGAAAGTATTGTAGACATAAATACCAATAAATTTTCTAATGTAGTTCTAAGACAGAAAGAACTAAAAATAGACGATATTGAATTCTTAATTGATTTTTTATCCGATACTAAAACGTATGGAGAAGTAACTTTTGCTTGTTTTGAGCCAAGTTTAGGTATTGTATTTTACAAGGACAATCAAATTTGTTATGTAATTGATGTATGTTTGGATTGTAATTCCCTAAATGCAACAACTGAAATACCAGCATCTTTAAACTCCAAAGGAGGGAATGGATTCAGTGTATACGGAAAAAGTAAAATAATAGAATTTAGTAAGAAACTGGGACTCGATTACGGTAAAATAGTTTTAAAGAAAGAGTGAAAAAAGCTAAAAAGTAAAATTTCAATTTTAGCAAGTTTCGGATTTTTTAAGTATAATCTTCTTTCTACCTTTGTCTTACAATAACGAAAGAAAATGACGGATCAAAATAAAGTTAATTATGATCGAATTGCTCAAGCAATAGACTACATAAAAACAAATTTTAGGGATCAACCGAATTTAGATGAAGTAGCTGAACAAGTTCATTTAAGTCCTTTTCATTTTCAACGACTTTTTAGCGAATGGGCAGGAACAAGTCCCAAGAAATTTTTGCAATACACAACTGTAGAATACGCGAAATCACTACTTAAAGAAAAACAAACAACTCTTTTTGATACTGCTCACGAAGTAGGCCTTTCAGGAACAGGACGATTACACGATTTGTTTATTAACATTGAAGGAATGTCTCCAGCTGAATATAAAAACGGGGGAAATAAATTAGCCATCAATTATAGTTTCTCAGAAAGTACGTTTGGAAAAATAATTGTCGCATCTACCCAAAAAGGGATTTGTTATATGGCTTTTTCAGCAGATGAAACTCAAGCTTTATATGCATTACAAACTCATTTTCCAAATGCTGTTTTTTGTCAAAAGGAAGATGTAAATCAACAAAATGCACTTTCAATTTTAAGTAATGATTGGTCAAAATTGGGCCAAATTAAATTACATCTAAAAGGAACAGATTTCCAATTGAAAGTGTGGGATGCTTTATTGAAAATTCCATTTGGGGAACTTACAACGTATGGTTCTATTGCGAAAAGTATTGAGAAACCTACAGCGTCGAGAGCAGTAGGTACAGCTATTGGAAGTAATCCGGTTGCTTTTTTAATACCTTGTCACCGTGTCATTCAATCTTCAGGAGTATTTGGTGGTTACATGTGGGGAAATACTCGAAAAACAGCAATTATCGGTTGGGAAGGAACAAAAATACATTTAGAAAAAGATACTATTTAACATGGATTTATTCAGTAGTCAAATCAATTCCTCGGATAATCTTTTACCCAAAGATGGTATAGTGAATTACTATGGGAAATTATTGACCTATGTCGAATCCAATCATTATTATGATGCTTTGTTAAATACAATTGAATGGAAAAATGACCAAGCAATCATTTTTGGTAAGCTCATACTAACGAAACGAAAAGTAGCTTGGTACGGTGAACAAGAATTTGAATATACCTATTCCAACACCACAAAAAGAGCGCTACCTTGGACAAAGGAATTATTAGAATTAAAATTGTTAGCAGAAGAAGCAACTGGAGAAACATTCAATTCCTGTTTGCTCAATTTATATCATTCTGGAGAAGAAGGAATGGCTTGGCACAGTGATGGTGAAAAAGATTTAAAGAAAAACGGAGCAATTGGTTCCATGAGTTTTGGAGCAGAACGTAAATTTGCTTTCAAACACAAAGAATCCAAAGAAATCGTTTCAATTGTATTAGAACATGGAAGTCTGTTGGTAATGAAAGACACAACACAATCAAATTGGCTTCATCGATTACCGCCCACTAAGTTGATCAAAAAGCCAAGAATAAATTTAACATTCAGGACAATTGTTTTATAAATTAGGAAGTCGTAGTTTTACTGCTAAAGAAATTGGATTGTTAATCCTGTATTTTAAGAAGAAAAAGTAAAATGGATTTTATTAATCTAGTAAATGATTTCGGGGCAATTACGTTAATTTCATTAATTGTTTTATCTTTTATTGCAGGTTTTATTGACTCTGTAGTAGGAGGAGGGGGACTTATTATTATTCCTGCTTTACTTATTTCACTTCCCAAAACTCCTTTAGCAACTATTTTCGGTACCAATAAAATTTCGGCACTTTCAGGAACAAGTATTGCTGCATTTCAATACGCTAAACGTATAAAATTCAATTATAAATTACTGTTTCCAATTGCTATATGTGCTGGAATTGCTTCTTTTACTGGTGCTAAAATTGTCAGTTATATCAATGTAGATACCTTAAAACCTTTTATTTTAGTAGTGTTAATTGCTATTGCAATTTATACATTTTTGAAAAAGGATCTAGGTTCAGAACAGACCAAAACCTTATCTTTTAATAAGCAATTAAAATATGGTTCTTTAATTGGAATTGTCGTTGGGTTTTATGATGGATTCTTTGGTCCAGGCACAGGTAGCTTTTTTGTTTTAGGTTTCGTCGTAATTTTAGGTTTTGAATTTATTGAAGCATCTGCCTATTCAAAAGTGATCAATTGTATGACAAATATTTCAGCTTTAATTGTATTCATCAGGCAAGGGAATTATATACTAGAATTAGCAATTCTAATGGCAATTTCTAACATGCTAGGTAATTTTATAGGGACAAGACAAGCAATGAAAAAGGGAAACACGTTTGTTCGGACTGTTTTTTTAGCAATAGTTACCTTGATGATTATCAGATATGGGTATGATGTTTTTATAGTTAATTAATCCAGTTTTATAATTTAAAAATGAATCTTAAAAATAACACAATATCCAACATTAAATTTATTCAACGTTTTTAATTTGTAAACCATGGAAAGAGTAGTCATTACAGGAGGGACAGGTTTAATTGGAAGCCGATTAAAGGAGTTGTTGGAAATCAAAGGATATGAAGTTTGTTTTCTGAGTAGATCTAGCAAAAAGAAAGAAGATGTTACATTTTATTCTTGGGATATCGATAAAAAGGAAATCGATTCGAATGCAATTGAAAATACAGATTATATAGTACATTTAGCAGGTGCAAATATTGGAGAAAAACGGTGGACGGAAAGTAGAAAAAAAGAAATAGTAAACAGTCGAGTAAGTTCAGGACAATTACTTTTGAATCAATTTAAAGAAAACAAATTTAAACTAAAGGCATTTATTTCAGCATCCGCAATTGGTTATTATGGTGCGATCACCTCAGAGAAGGTGTACACAGAAGAAGATTTACCAGGAAATGATTTTTTAGGTAAAACATGTGAAAAGTGGGAGGAATCAATCAGTGATTTTGAAAAGTTAGGTATAAGGACTGTCAAGATTAGAACAGGTCTAGTTCTTTCAAAAAAAGGAAGTGCGTTGGATAAATTGATAATTCCTTTTAAATGGGGGATAGGTTCTCCTTCTGGTTCGGGAAAACAATTCATGCCTTGGATTCATATAGATGATCTTTGTGGAATATATATAAAAGCAATTGAAGATTCAAAAATGGAGGGTGTTTATAACGCTGTAGCAAAAGAATGTTGTACAAATAACACTTTTTGTAAAACGTTATCCGAAGTACTTCAAAAGCCATTCTTTTTTCCAAATATACCTTCCATATTACTGAAAATTATTTTAGGGGAAATGTCAGATTTGATATTAAAAGGTAGTAAGGTTTCTTCAACTAAAATTAGTCAATCTGGATATAAATTCATCTACCCAAAACTTAAAGAAACGTTGGAGAATGTGTTGAATGTTCATCCGAAATGAGGAAAATTATGTGTAAATTATAGATAAAGTATACTCTTTTCAACTACTCACAGTTCTCCAAATAACTCAATTATTTTTTTTCTACGATATTCGAAGATCTCATTTAGTTTCGGCTGTATAAATATTGGGTGCATCAATCTACCTAAAAAACCAAATGGGATTTTATAATCCACAATGTCTTCCATTTCAACACCACCTGGGATTTCTTTTAAAAAATGTTTATGATGCCATAGAGAATAAGGACCAAATCTTTGTTCGTCAACAAAATATTTAAGATCTATTACATGAGTTATTTCAGTAACCCAATTTGTTTTAATGCCTAAAACAGGAGTTACGATGTATTGAATAATTTGACCTGCAAACATCGGTCTATCGGTACCTGATATAATGTTGAATCCCATATAATTAGGAGTAATTTGTTTTAAATTAGCAGGGTCCGATAAAAACGACCAGGCTTCATTAATTGAAATTGGAACATTTTGTTTTGTATGTAAACGAAAAACGGAACCTTTTGTTGAAAATTCTTTCATTCAATTAAATTTTAATTAATATTCAATCCTTTATAAAGTTTTGCAATTCAATTATTTTCTCAGAGGTATTGAAAACTCCTGAATAAAAACAAGTTATAGTAGAAGAACTTTCATCTTTTATCCCTCTAGAAGAAACACATAAATGTTTTGCATCAACAATTACAGCTACATCTAATGTTTCTAAAATAGAAATTAAATCTTGTCCAATTTGGTTGGTTAATCTCTCTTGAACCTGAGGTCTTTGTGCGAAATATTGAACGATTCTATTTAATTTAGACAGACCTATAACCTTACCAGAGGAAATGTAGGCAATGTGAACTTTTCCGTAAATTGGAACGAAATGATGTTCACAATTTGAATAAAATGTGATGTTCTTTTCGATAAGCATTTGGTTGTATTGATACTTATTTTCGAAAAGTGCTATTTTAGGTTTATTAGCAGGATTTAACCCAGAAAATATTTCATCTACATACATTTTCGCAACCCTATTTGGGGTTCCTTTTAAGGAGTCATCTGTTAAATCTAAACCTAAAATATCCATTATTTCAGCAAATAATAGACTTATTTTTTTTTTTTTAACTTCATCTGAAATTGAAAAAGCATCTGCTTTCATAGGAGTATTTATTCCAGTATATAAATGATCGTCACCAATTTCATTTTCTGAGAATTGATTTAAAGTCGATTGATTAGTTTGGATATTCGACATAATTTCTTGGTGTTTCATATAATTTTATTTTAAGTTCTAAAGTTTCATTCAATTGAGTTCTTAATATCTCATAAATTATCCTAGCTACATTTTCAGTAGTTGGTATCAATTCCTTAAAATAGGTGACATCTAAATTTAAATTTTTATGATCGAAAACGTCTAAAATGGAAGTTTTAATAATCGAAGACAAGATTTTTGTATCGATGACATATCCGGTTTCAGAATCACAAAACCCAATCACTTTTACTTCTAAATCATAATTATGCCCATGAAAATTGGGGTTGTTACATTTTCCGAAGACTTCTTCATTTTTTTCAGGGCTCCAATTTATATTGTGCAATCTATGAGCTGAATTAAAGTGTTCACACCTAACGACAGCAGTTTTATGTGTTTTTGAATTCATTTTTTGTTTAATCTTTTAATGTAAAGGTAAAACAAAATTACTTTCCTTCTGCTTTTTGTTTAATAAAAAATTAAAAACATTAAACATTTTTTTTAAATAGAGCTTTTTTTAGTAATTAAGGTCTTGTTTATTAATTTATTAGATGGTTTAATTGGAGCGAGGATAGTAATGAAAAAAGGAAACACGTTTTTGTAATTTGTAATCTTTAATCTATAACCTGTAAATAAAAAAAGTAAAGCGCCAATACAAAAACCACCTACACTTATACATATACCCTTTTTAATGAATTAAAGTTTTATAAGTTTGGTCAATAATACAAACGCTAAAACTTTAAGATTATGAAACACTTATTACTAATTAAACTTGCAACAGCACTGTTCATTTTACTTTGCTTCTCTGCAAAATCTCAATTAACTGACGGAACTATCGCTCCAGATTTCACCTTAGTTGACATCAATGGAAACACACAACATCTTTATACGTATTTGAATGCAGGGAAAACAGTCGTTATCGATTTTTCTGCTGTTTGGTGTGGACCTTGTTACAATTATCATGTAGCAGGAACACTCGAAGATTTCTATGCACAGCACGGACCAAGCGGAGATAACACAGCAATGGTTTTGTTTATTGAAGCGCAAGGAGGAACGTTGGCGCAATTGAATGGAGGAGCTGGATCCCAAGGGAATTGGATTTCCGGAACCCCTTATCCGATTATACCAACGTATGCTCCGAATGGGACATCTGTTGTAACAGCTTATCAAATCGGTTACTATCCTACGATGATGATGATTTGTGGAAGCGATAAAAAAACAAAAGTTGTCGATCAATATACATTAGCTCAATTAAATACTGCGTTGTCAGCTTGTCCAACAGTATTAGCAAATTTCGTGGCCTCTCCGACACAAGTAGTTCAAGGAGGAGTTATCCATTATACAGATTTATCTACAGGTAGTCCGAACTCCTGGTCATGGTCTTTTCCTGGTGGAACTCCTTCTTCATCTACACAACAAAATCCAAACATTACGTATAACACAGCAGGTACGTATAACGCGACTTTAACAGCAACAAATGGAATTGGAAGTACAGATAATGAAGTGAAAACAAATTACATCACTGTTATTACAAGTGGTGCAGTACCAATAGCTAATTTTTTTGCCTCTTCAACTTCTGTAGCAATAGGAAATAGTGTAACATTTACAGATCAAACAGCAGGGAATCCAACATCTTGGTCTTGGACTTTCGCAGGAGGAACACCTTCAACCTCAACTCTACAAAATCCAGTTGTGACTTATAGTACACTTGGAAGTTATTCTGTAACATTAGTCGCAACAAGTGCTGGAGGAAGTGATTCTGAAATCAAATCAAGTTACATTTCAGTTACACCTCCTGTTTATTGTGAAGCGTCTTCTGTCAACAATGCCTTTGAAAGAATTACAAATGTAACTTTTGGATCAATCAATAATTCATCAGAATGGAGTAATTACACAGATTATACAGCTTTGTCAACGACTCTGACTTCAGGTACACCTCAAGCATTGACTATAACAATTGGTAACTCTTACTCTGATGATCAAGTTCTTGTTTGGATTGATTGGAATCAAGACGGTGATTTTACAGATTCTGACGAAGAAGTTTATGTTTCTCCTGAAGGATTTGGACCATTTACAAGTTCAATAAATGCACCATCAACAGCAACAAACGGAACTACTAGAATGAGAATAAGATTACATGAAGCAGGTTACGGACCAAATTTAACTCCTTGTGGAACATCTGATTATGGCGAAGTTGAAGATTACAATGTTGTTGTTGAAGGTGGTGTTTTAGGTGGTGGTGGAACTGGCGGTGGAACTGGTGGAGGAGATACAGGTGGTGGTGGAACTGGAGGTGGTGGTTCAAGTGGTAGTGGAACTGGTGGTGGGTCATCAGCTACTCTTATCGAAACTACATTAAATGTATTTACAGTTTATCCAAATCCTGCAACAACTTCAATCAATATCTACTTTGGAAATGAAGAAATGGCCAATTATTCGATTGAAATATTAAATGTAATTGGTCAATCTCAAAATTTATTACTGGAATTGAACAATGAGTTAATAACGATAAATCTTGCTGATTTAAAAGAAGGAATTTACTTTATCAAAGCGAAAGATAAAGTGAGTAATACAATTTCAACCATGAAATTTGTAAAAGAATAGGGGGGATAGTTTAAGATGTTTAGCGACAAAGTCGTCCGATTGTAGATAAGGTTTTACCTTGTTTATGATCGGACTTTTTTTTTGTTACAACTAAAAGAATATCAACAAGCAAAAGAGAGTTGTTTTTTTGCAGTAGTGTTTTTAATTTTAGCGAAGAATTAGGTGTTTTTCAATTGTCATTTAATATTAATTCCCGAAAAACTGAGAGAAATCTGCTTGAGGATCAAGTTCCATTTTTTTTCTGAGTCGTTGTCTACTTTTGTTGACCCCTGCTATTGAAATATTTAAAATCCCAGCGATTTCTTTTGAGCTAAATTTTAAGAGCAATAAAGAACATAATCTTTTTTCATTTTCAGTTAAGTCTGGATGCTTCGTTTGAAGCTTTAATAAAAAAGACTGCTGTGCGTTATCCAGTTTTAATTCAAATTCTTGATTACTTAATTCAATGTTTAATTTTTGATTGATTGAATTGTAAATTTCTTTCAATTTTTGATTTTCACTAAATTCTATACTTATTTTCTTTAATTCTTTCTTAATGTTTTCTAAGAACTCATTTTTTTCAATAATATTTAAAGCAAATTGTTCCATTTCTTTGTTCTTAAATTCAATTTCACTTTGTTTAGCTTTTAATTCAACATCAGCTAAGAGATTTTTTACAGTACTTAATTCAAGCGTTTTTTTCTGATTTTTTGATCGTTTTATAATAAATAAAATAAAAAACACACTTGAAATAATTGAAAATACAGTGATTATAAAGAAGCGATTTAGTTTGTCATTCGCTTTAATTTTTTGAATTTTTAAAATGTCATTTACTTTACCAATCTTATATTTGGCAAGTTCTTCAGATGCTCTACCTGCAATGAATTCGTGTTGAATATCTATTAAATTTCTACAGGAAATATATTTATTTAAAAAATCGTGTGATTTCTTTATTTCGCCTTTTTTTAAATACAAATCAGAAAGTAATTTTAAAGCTCTTAACTGATTGTTTTGAATAGTGTTTTCTTTGCTTTCTTTTAAAGCTGAAAGTAATAAAGTTTCGGCCTTAATAAAATCATTTTGTGGAATATAAAATTCCTCAGCCATTCCCGTTTTAATATTGCTTTTTTCTCTTGGTTCTCCGTATTTGTGTATGATAGTATAGTCCGTCATTAAATAAGGAAATGCTTCTGAATATTTACCTTGTTTCGATAGTATTACTCCTATGTTTCCTTTGACATATCCGAATAAAATCCATTCCCAACGATTTTTGTCATGAATTCGGTTTGCCATTTGTAATGCTTGAGTATAGTAATACAATGCAGCGTCTAATTTATTTATTTTTGAATAAATGACACCTAAATTGTTATAAACATGGATGTTTGATAGATCTGTTTCTGAGTTTGTCGAAGAATTTTTTTGTGGATTGGCCCCATGAAGTTGTTGCCATTCTTTTTGTTTGAAATATAATCCTGTCTTAAAACATTTTAAAGCGTCGTTCCATTGTTGTAATTTCAAATAAGCAATGCCTAAATCGGACATGACGTGAAATTTTTTCAAATTATTACCTTTTTTAATCCAAATATTTTGATTCTTTTTTAGATATTGCAAGGAACTTTTAAAGGCCCTCATTTCAGCTAGTATTCGAGCTAAAATTAAATTTCGCTGACTTTCCGCTTCGTATTTACTAGAGACATCAATTTTTACAGCAATTAATATTGTCTGTAAAGCTCTGTCAAGTTGATTGTTTCTTCGATACGCTTCTGCTATTAGACAGTAGTTCAAAACTTGAATGTCATTTTGTTTGAGCTCTTTTGCTAATTTTAGTGAACGACTACTGAAATTTTTTGATTGTGTAAATTCATTCAAATAGTCGTGAAAAACAGCAATTTCATATAGTTTTTTAGGTGTTAAGTTAGAAGAACCAACTTTTAAGTCTCGATATAAACTGTCTTTTTGACTTTCAAGATTTGAAAAAACAAAGTTTTTGACAAATAAAAATAAAATAAGTACAAATAATGTTTTCATAAAAAATTGTTTTTTGTATATTTTGAAAGTTTCTCAATAATTTTAAATATACATTTTATTTTTAAATAATGTTAAATGTCTTATTTGATTTGTTTTTAATATTTTTATACAAAATATTGAAAATGAATTGTATGAGTGTTAAAGTATTATTAAAGTCCTAGTGAAAGCTTTGATTTTTGTCCTACTATTGTCTTACCTGAAAATTGTTTTTTACCATTTTTTTTTTAAAATATTTTAGTCAATTATAATTTATTAATTTATTCAAATATACTTTAATAATTTATAGATAAGTTAAAATTATACTTTATGTTTCATTTTTCATTTTTTTTAACGACCTTGTTTTTTTTGAAGTCATATCGATCATCTTTTAGTGAAATGTTAGTTAAGTTATTTGATGAAAATTAACGTTCAATAATCTCAAGTGAATGATTTGTAAACTTATAAACGAGGAAAAAATGTAATTTTTGTGGTCGAGATTGTTTAACTTTTCTACTGTTTTTTGGTCGTAATTATGAGCTTATTGGTCGATTTTTTTTTTTGTTTAAGTTTTTTTTAATATTTTTATCTCTTTTAATTGTCTACTATGAAAAAAATTATTTTTTTTATTTTTTTATTTTTCAATGCTTATTCATTATTTTCTGCAACCTGGTATGTTAGAACTACTGGGAATGATGGAACTGGAGTGGGAACTATTGGGAATCCATACTTGACACTTAACAAAGCACTTTCTGTAATTTCAGCTGGCGATATAATTGATGTTGGTTCAGGTACATTTTCAGGGGCATTAAATAGAGGGCAAACAACTTCCTTAAATGTCACTATACAAGGTGCAGGCTTGGGAACTACTATTTTTGATTGTGGTTCAGCAGCTAGATGGATCTCAGTTACCGGAGCTGCCAATGTTACGATAGCAACTTTAACTGTTCAAAATACAAGTGT
>CANJKA010000091.1 GCA_947474675.1 Flavobacteriales bacterium | reverse complement strand
CCATATTCAAGAACAAATTGAAATTATAGAAAAAATCATCGAAAATGGATTCGCGTATGTTGTGAACGGATCTGTTTATTTTGATGTAAAAGCATACAGTGAAAAATTCGAATACGGAACATTAAGTGGTCGTAAAGTAGACGAATTATCCGAAGAATCAAGAGTTCTAAATTCTCAAGATGAAAAGCATTTTTTTGCAGATTTTGCATTATGGAAAAAAGCGAATCCTGAAGATATGCAAATTTGGCGTTCTCCTTGGGGTGATGGAAATCCAGGATGGCACATTGAATGTACAGCCATGAGTACAAAATATTTAGGTTCTCATTTTGATATTCACGGAGGAGGAATGGACTTGAAATTTCCGCATCACGAAGATGAAATTGCTCAGAATTGTGGTTCATTGGGTTGTAATCCAGCGAAATATTGGATACATGCGAATATGTTAAATGTGAACGGTCAAAAAATGAGTAAATCATTAGGGAATTTCTTTCTACCAAAGGAAATTGTAGAAGGAACGACAACTGTTTTTGAAAAAGCATATTCTCCTAACGTGATACGTTTTTCAATGATGCAAGCCCATTATAGAAGTAATTTAGATTTTACAGAAGATTCGTTAAGCGCTGCCGAAAAAGGTTTTGCACGACTTTCAGATGCAATTGAAAAATTACCAACATTGAAAACGGCTGACGTATCTTCGTTAGACGTAAATGAAATGATTCAAAGTTTTTACAAAGCGATGTCAGATGATTTCAATGCACCGATTTTACTTTCTAAAATATTTGATACGGTGAAATATATTAACAACATCAACGATGGAAATGCTACAATTTCGAAAGCTGATTTAGATGTATTATCTTTAGAAATAAACTCTTTTGTAGGTGATGTGTTGGGATTAACAATCGAAAAAACAAACAGCGATTCTAAATTAGCGCCTGTTATGGATTTAGTGTTAGACATCCGTAAATCAGCAAGAGAAAACAAAGATTGGACAACTTCAGACCAAATTAGAGATGGACTAGCAGCTGCTGGAATTGTTGTAAAAGATGGAAAAGAAGGTACAACTTGGAATTAATTTATTAGATAAAAGACTGTTAGATACAAGACTTTAAGACTTTAGAATGAATACTGGCGAAATATTAATTTATCAAAATAACGAAGAAAATGGTCGCATAGATGTTCAATTGGGAGATGAAACTGTATGGTTAACACAAATACAATTAGCAACACTTTTCGGAAAGGCTAGGAGCACAATAAGTGAACATATTCAAAATGTTTTCAACGAAGGTGAATTGGAAGAATTAGTGACGTGTCGGAATTTCCGACATACCACTCAACATGTTGCTATTACTGGAAAAATATAGAAATTGAGCAAAGTTTCAAAGAGATTGAAGCAGATATTAAAAAAATAAAAACATGTTAACACCAAAACACGATAAAAAACTATTCCTTTTAGATGCATTCGCATTAATTTACAGAGCTTATTTTGCATTTGCAAAGAATCCTAGAATGAGCACAAAAGGCTTAAATACTTCTGCTGCATTTGGATTTACAAACGCTTTAATTGACATTATCAAAACGGAAGAACCAACTCATTTAGCGGTTGTTTTTGATCCTCCGGGTGGATCAACTCATCGAACTGTTGATTTTGAAGCATACAAAGCACACCGTGAAGAAATGCCTGAAGGAATCCGTACGATGATTGAGCCGATTAAAGACATTATTCGATCAATGAATATTCCTATTATTCAAGTGGATGGATATGAGGCTGATGATACGATCGGAACTTTAGCGAAAATTGCAGAGACGAAAGGATTTCATACCTATATGATGACGCCTGATAAGGATTTTGGTCAATTGGTTTCTGAAAAAATATTCATGTACAAACCAGGAAGAAGTGGGAATCCACCTGAAATTTGGGGAATTGAAGAAATTTGCGCGAAGTTCGAGGTTGACCATCCTTTGAAAGTAATTGACATACTTGGATTATGGGGTGATGCTGCGGATAATATTCCAGGAATTCCAGGAATAGGGGAGAAGACATCTAAACTCTTAATTCAAAAATATGGTTCTGTTGAAAATTTAATTGCTAATGCAGCTGATTTAAAAGGGAAACAAAAAGAAAATGTAATCGAATTTGCTGAACAAGGTTTGGTGTCTAAAATGTTGGCGACAATTATTTTAGATGTTGAAGTCGAATTCAATGAAGAACATTTAATAATGTGTGAACCTGATGTTGAAAAAGTAAAGGAAATTTTCACGGAATTAGAGTTTAGAAATTTAGCGAGAAGAGTAATTGGGGAAGATATTGTTGTTACTGCCATGTCAAACGGTGAAGGTCAAATGGATTTATTTGGCACTCAAAGTTTGGTGGTGGAGCAATCACCTGTTGCAACTGCAGATTATAAAACAATTGCTACTGAGAAACCGAGTTATCATTTAATTACAAATCCCGAAGAGCGCAAAGAGTTATTAGCCATTTTATTGGCTCAGACGCAAGTTTGTTTTGATACGGAGACGACTTCAATCGAAGCTTTACATGCTGACTTAGTGGGAATGTCTTTTTCATACAAAGAAAGAGAAGGTTTTTACGTCGCTGTTCCAAAAGATTTCAACGATGCCAAATCGATAGTAGAGGAATTTAGACCTTTCTTTGAATCTACTTCAATTGAAAAAATTGCACACAATATTAAATACGATATTCAAGTGTTGAATCGCTATGGAATGGAAGTTTTAGCTCCAACTTTCGATACAATGATTGCGCATTATCTGATCAATCCAGAAGCGAAGCAAAGTATGGATTATCTTTCTGAATTTTATCTTTCGTACAAACCAGTATCGATTGAAACATTGATTGGTAAAAAAGGGAAAGGTCAAGGGAATATGGGCGATTTATCTCCAGAGGAAATCAGTGATTATGCGTGTGAAGATGCGGATATTACTTTTCAATTGAAACAAATTTTCGAGCCTGAAATTCAGAAAGAACATTTAAAAGAGTTGTTCTATAACATGGAAATGCCTTTAGTTGAGGTATTGAAATCCATGGAAAAAGAAGGGATTGCTATTGATGTCCCAGGATTACATACATTTTCTATCGAAATTGAAAAAACAATTTTAGAATTAGAAGCATCGATCAAAGAATTGGCTGAAATGGATTTCAACATCGATTCTCCAAAGCAATTAGGTGAAGTATTATTTGAAAAAATGAAAATTTCAGCGAAAGCAAAAAAGACGAAAACTGGTCAATATGCTACAGGTGAAGAGGTTTTAGTGAAACATGAAAAAGATCACGCAATTATCCCGATGATTTTACAATACCGTCAATTACGTAAATTAAAAAGTACATATGTTGATCCTTTACCAACGTTGTGTGATCCAGTTGATGGAAGAATTCACACGCATTTCATGCAAACAGTTACAGCAACTGGACGTTTAAGTTCGAACAATCCGAATTTACAAAACATCCCAGTTCGTACTGAAAACGGAAAAGAAATAAGAAGAGCGTTTGTCTCAAGAGGAAAAGAATTCCAATTAATGGCGGTTGATTACTCGCAAATAGAATTAAGAATTATAGCGGCTTTAAGTGAAGATCCAACAATGATTGCAGCTTTTCAAAGCCGTCAAGATATTCACTCAGCAACGGCAGCAAAAGTTTTTCATGTGTCAATCGATGAGGTGACACGTGATCAAAGAAGTGCAGCAAAAGCGGTTAATTTCGGAATTATTTACGGACAATCTGCATTTGGATTGGCACAAAACTTAAACATTTCAAGAACCGAAGCAAAAGGAATTATCGACAGTTATTTTGCAGAATACGCAACAATAAAAACATACATGGACAACACCGTTAATTTGGCAAGAGAAAACGGATATGTTGAAACGATTATGAAACGTCGCCGTTATTTACCAGACATCAATTCAGCCAACGCAATCGTAAGAGGTTTCGCAGAAAGAAATGCAGTAAATGCTCCGATTCAAGGTTCAGCAGCTGATATCGTAAAACTTGCAATGGTTGCGGTTTACAGAGAAATGAAAAAAGCCAATTTGAAATCAAAAATGATTTTGCAAGTGCATGATGAGCTTGTTTTCGACGTGCACGAAAGTGAAGTGGAAGAAATGAAAGCATTGGTAAAGGAAGCGATGGAAAATGCCGTTAATTTGGTTGTTCCGATGGAAGTGGAGATGAAATTGGCTGGGAATTGGTTGGATGCGCATTAAATTGATGTTGGATTTTTAATGTTTAATTAAAATATTGTTTATACCCAATATTATGCCGATTTTTCACTTGTTTTTCTTGTGTATCTTTTTTCAATAAATAATTGATTGCTTCAAAAACATCATCAAACTGCTTATCGTATTTTGTTTCTAATAATTTCAATTTTGAAGATAAATCAGCATGAGTTAAGGCATATTGTCGAATATATACAAATGCCCTGACTACTGAAATATTTATTTCTATTGCTTTGTCGCTATTTAAAATACTTGAAAGCATGGTTACTCCATGTTCGGTAAATGCAAAAGGGTTGAATTTTGAATATTTACCTTTTCCAACTTCTAAGGTCGCAATTTGCGTCCTTAGAGAATTATATTCTTCACGAGTAAGTTCAAACATGAAATCAGAAGGAAATCGTATTAAATTTCTACGAACTGCTTCCTTTAATCGTTTCGTTTCAACTTCATATAATTCTGATAAATCGTAATCTAACATCACTTTCATATATCGAATTTCATAAATTTTCTGATTGATACTCTCTAAATTCATTGATTTGTTTTCTTAATTTATCTTTAAGTTAATAAATTAGTTGAAATTAAACTATTTTTTATACTCTATATTATCCAGATTTTTCATTTGTTTTTTACACAGATGATTGCATTTTGAATTCTTGATCGGTAAAAAATTTACTATATTTCCCTTTTCAAATCTCTAAGGTCACATTTTGTGACCTTAGAGATTTATTTTCAAGTAATTTATTTTGTTCTTATCCGGTCACAATTTGTGACCGGATGGAATACTACTTTTCAAGATACTTGAAAGCATCGCGATTCCATGTTCTGTAAAAGCAAATGGAAAATATCTCATTCCTCTATGTTTTCCTAAACTTGAGGTCGCAAATTGCGACCTCAAGTTTATAATTTTTTGTTTATTCGTTTCTTTGAGGTTACAATTTGCAACCTCAAAAACCCCATACTCCAATTGATAATTGGAGTATGAAATCGATTTATATTTCTGCACACTTTCTAAATTCATAAAAAACTCAAAAGATAAAGTATCCTATTTAGGGCTTCTTATCACTCAAAAAAAGGTGGTTTGTATACTATGAATCTGTCAGTAATAACTTAGCTATATATTTGATTGAATACCAACATAAAAGAAAATATATGGAAAATTTAAAAAAAACAAATCGTGAATCAAATGAAAAGAAATGGTTTAATTTAGCTTGTAAATATGCTTTTTTCTTCATCTCTGTTATTTTAAGTCATTTTTCGGCTCAATCTCAAACTGTTTTATATGGACTTTTAGAGAATGGTAGTATTGTAAGTATTGACCCAGAATCTTGTACATCACAAATTAAAATTAATATCAACGATCAAGGAGTAATGTTTTCTGATATAACTTTTGATCAAGGAATCTTATATGGTTGTGCAGATGGATATTTATCCACAATTGATGTAACAACTGGAGTTGTAACACCAATTAATCAAAGCTCAGGCGTTATTGATCAAGCCGCGACAGCATTAGCCAGTGATCAAAATGGTAATATTTGCATTTCAGGTGAGTCCATATCCATTTACAATGCTGCAACTGGGGTAATTGAAAATTTAGGCGATTTAGGTAATTATTCCACTGAAGGTGATGTAGAATATATCGAGGATATTTTGTATGTTTCTGTAAGAAGTAATACCGGAATCACGTCCTTACTTAAAGTTGAAACTTCTCCTTTTTTGATCACACCAATTTATTCCATACCTGCTGATTGCTTTGATTTAGCTAATGGTGGCTTATTAAACTCGCGTGAATTATATCTTTCATTCAATAGTTACTTGAAAAAAATAGATTTAACAAACGGATCAATTTCACAAATATGTGATAATGTAGAGGCTTTATGGCCTGATATTATTTTCGGTATGACTGCAGGTCCTGTATTAATTAATACCAGTGGCATTTTAGATAATATTGCCGAAAAAACAACGATTATCCAAGATCCTAAATCACAAATTGTTTATATAAAATCTATTAATGATAATTCAACTTGTCAATTAATCAATTCATTAGGACAAACACTTCTCGATTTTGAGTTATTGAAAGGTGAAAATAGTATAGATATGAATGCGTTTTCAAAAGGAATGTATTTTGTAAATCTAATTAGTAATAATAAGATGACTAGTCAAAAAGTAATTACCTATTGAACGAAAATAGATTGACTTTTTATTACTAGCGGAATCTACATTAAAATTAAAGATTCCGCTGGTAGTAAATGTTCCACCTTTATTTATTTTTCAGCCATTCATTCCTTCACAACCTTGTAATTCAAATCTCCATCATTCCCACTAACATTCAACATGTAAATCCCACTCATTAATTTACTCATGTCTATTGTTAATTTATCAGTATCATTCATCAACGTTTGAAAAACAATTTTCCCTTGTAAATCAGATACTACAATTTTATTGATTCCTTCTTTTCCTTTGAAATCAACTGTAATTGAATTCTTAGTGGGATTCGGATAAATCGAAATTTCATTTTTAGTTATTTCTTTTATTCCATTTTGGCACTCAACGGGTAGGTCAAATGCTTCAACTTGATCAACTCTACTAGCTGAACTTCCTTGATTAGCACTAAAACCTAGACCTCTTTTTGCAAAAACTTCCCAAATCATACATTTGTTTACTCCATTATTTAGAAGCACATCAGCAGCTATTATTGCATCTCTTCCGTCAACAAATCCAGGACTACAAGGTTGTAATTTCAACGCTTCAATAACAATATTCATCAACTTATTGTTCCCACCTATTCCATCGTATAAATCAGCATCAAATCCATATTGATTAACAAACGCCCAATTTAAATCCCACAACATGGTACACCAAACAAATCCAATCCCATGAGGCATTGAAACATTGTTATTATTGGTATTATCATACGTGTAATTATTAATAGAGAAATCTGTAGAATAAGGTGCATTTCTAATTCCTGTTGCAGTGATCGGATCTCCTGAAACATAAGTTCCAATTCCTCTTGCATTAGTTGATAAGTCGGTTGATTTTTGAGTCAACATTAATCCAAACCAATCTGACCATCCTTCACCCATTTGTTCATCATTATTTAAACAATCAGAATTGGAAGCTCCTCCTGTTAAACGAGTTGAAATTCCGTGACCATATTCATGCGCAATAACCACGTTGTCATAATCACCATCTAAACCACTAACAACTCCACCTCCATTACTCAATGTTCCATTTACAATTTCAAGTGCATTTATTTGATCGAGAATAAGTTGACCATCGGCTTGTGAAATCATAACTGAAGGAATTGTAATGGTTCCAGGATCTGTTCCTCCCATTGCAAGAATTGGATTTGAAGTATTATTAATAACGATAACCGCAACTGCCCCTACATCTTGTATAGCTTGAACTTTATCTACAAACGGACAAGTACCACGTTTTACGATAGCAATTTTGCCCGAAATATCTGTTGCGTTAATGATTGGATCACATCCATCGTTATTATCAGGTGCGGTATTATCATTGACTAAAACAAAATCAGTTGTAATTGGAGTTAAAGGGATTTGAGGACCAAAACCAGCTATTAAAACTTCATACGATCCAGCAATTGAAGCAGGTGAATTAATCACCAAATTATCAGGAATTGAATTTACATTCCATAAAAACATTTGCATTCTTGGGTTACTCCCATCGGGAGGCGTTTCAAAATTCGCGTTGTCTGTTCCTCCACCGTCTTGTGCATCTGCAAAAACATAATCATTTTCGATTCCACCTTTACCATAATTGTTACTCTGAAAATTCCCGCTTTCTTCGTCAAAACCATACTGATACCAGATATCATGCATGATGTTATTCATGTAAAATAAATTAGTAATGGCTGGATCTAAATTAGCTGATGGACTTAAATTCAAATCAATTGGATAGTCAAAATTTAAGGAAACTCCTCCATCAGGTGAATAACCAGGAACATCATCATTGTCAGAATCGTCAGAGGCGAAAACATTATTTCCTTGAGTTATTGTAAATTCATTTCCATCGATCCCATTTCCATCGTGCCATCCAAATGGAGAAGCTGTTAAATTTGCTGGATCTGTTACAATTGTTCTAGGTCCATGATTTGGACTTTCTGTAGGAATATTGTAAACATTGTAATGACTATTCGTAGTCGGAGGAAGAGGGGGAGTTGGAGTTGAAGCTATTTCAGGTAAAGATTGGGTTGAATGTGCGTGATCTGAAGTGTTACAGTTTTCAAACGTACAACTAACAGTCCAATTATTTTTTTCAATAATTACTCCTGTTGTCGCGTCTATTCGTATGCTCCACCAGTTTGAGTTTTTCGTTTCTTTAATACTTAAATCCCAGACTAATACTAGTTTTCCATCCAAGGTAGAAAAATACATCAATTCAACAGGGATAGGCATTCTTGAGATATCAACTTTACTAAATATAAATTTATTAGAAGAAATAGTTTTGGTTTTTTTTGTGTTATTTGAGGAGGTAATCCCTAATTGTGTAGCCGCTTTTTCAATTGATTGTTCAGCTGAAATCGTTGGTGTAGAAGTATTTGCTTTTGTTTCACTATTTTTAATCAGTCTATTTGAAAAAGTAACAACTTCATTATTTTTTAGGGCAAAATTCGCTAAACCATTGGAAATTGGAATTCCATTTACAGTTTGTCGAATATAAACATGAGTTACTTGAATTTTCTTACTAAAAGATTGACTTGTAATTGCCCAGTTTTTAATATCAGATTCACTTAACCCATATTTTAGGCGGTTTATTTCTAAGTAATTTTGAATTGTTTTTTGAATATCTTGTGCAGAAATATTTTGCACACATAAAAATAGAAAAAGTAGGGAAATAATAATTTTATCCCAAAGAAATCTTGTTGTATTTTTTTTCATAGTTGAGTAATTTTCAGTAAATAAGAATACCTGAGTATTCAAATATACTAAAATTAGTTTATGAAAACGAATATAATTGCTTTGAAAAGAAATTAGATTTTAAAAGTTTGAAAATAAAATAAAATTATTTTTTAGGTTTCTCAAAATTTACTTCAAACAGTTTCTCCCAATTTTTACCTGTTAAATAAATTTTACCATTGTTTTGAGCGATTCCATTCAAAACATCACCATGTCCTTTTCCTGCTTTTTCAATTTCAGAACAGTTGATGACAGCTAAAACCTTTCCATTTAAAGGTTCAATTACAATGATTATATTGGTCATCCAAATGTTCGCATAAATTTTTCCGTCAATGTATTCTAATTCATTGATTTTAACAATTGGTCCTTGATTGTCAAAGATTTCTATTGTTCTTTCAATTTCAAAATTCGATGGATTTCTAAAAGTTATTCTTTCCGTTCCATCTGACATTATTAACGATTTACCATCATTACACAATCCCCAACCTTCGCCTGTATATGTATAATCTTTCTCTATTTGAATCGTATTTTTATCGTAAACAAAACATTTACCTTCTTGCCAAGTTATTTGGTATAATTTTTCACCGAAAATAGTTATTCCTTCTCCAAAATAGTTTTCATCTAAACGATTACTTTTTGTTGGATGAATACTTCCAGTATTTAAATCCATTTGAGCAACCATACTTTGACCTTTTTGTCCAGTCCCTTCGTATAAAACACCGTTATTGAATTCTAAACCTTGCGTGTAACTTGAAAATAAATGTGGATATGTTTTTACAATTTTAGCTGTCCACATTTCTGGTTTAATATCAGATAAAACACGAACCATTCTATCATCTGTTAAGATATCACCATTTTTAAAAGTAGAAACAAGACTAACAGATTTAGAACCTAAACCGTAATATCCGGAATTAAATTGATAATCTATTATTCCTTTCGGATTTGTCCAAGTTTTGAAAAGACTATCATTATAAATCAGTTCTAATTTCACTATTTCTTCTGAATTCACATTGATTTTTATAGGAACAACAGTATTCCATTCAGTTGCTAAATTTTCTTTAAAAGTAAATTCAGCTGCCAGTACATCCGTTTCATCTGAATCTTGTATCATTGGTACAAAAACCATGGATCCAATTAAGATAACAAGAA
Source organism: Flavobacteriales bacterium (assembly GCA_947474675.1). GTDB lineage: Bacteria > Bacteroidota > Bacteroidia > Flavobacteriales_D > Crocinitomicaceae > CAIUKX01. Next base: position 7,285 of record CANJKA010000091.1, on the reverse strand, counting down.
TTCCGAGAATAAGGTATTTTTTCATGCTAATTTTTGATTTAAGCTTTGATTAATTCTTCAATTTCTTTAGCATCAATAGAAGAGTGGGTAGCTTCATAGATGACCTGTTTATTTTTTAATACGATTGCTTGTGGAGATTGATGTTCGACACCAGTAATTTCAGCAATTTCATTCGAAATATTTCTATTTGCAATTAAATCAAGGTAGTAAAGGTCGCAATTTTCAATATCTGAATTCCAATTATTTTCAAAACGTGCTTTAGCCATTGAAGATATACTGCAACGAGTACTGTGTTTAAATAAAACAACAGTTCGTGAAGTTGAACTTTCAAAAGCTGCATTCAATTCTTCAATAGAAGTTAATTCAATCCAAGGAAAAGCTGCTTTATCTTTTGATTTTAATCCAGAAAATATTCCCATTTTATTTTAATTTATTTAAAGTGTAAAATTTGTTTAATCGAGGCAATTTGTAAAATTTAAACCTTAGTTTTCAAGAGTAAATGAGGATTTTAATTTTACAATTCAAAGATTAGAAAACAAATTTAAATTCCTCCTGTGAATTGTTTTAAGAAACGTACATCATTTTCAGAATACAAACGTAAATCATTGACCTTATATTTCAATTGGGTAATTCTTTCTATTCCCATACCAAATGCAAATCCAGAATATTCTTTAGAGTCAATCCCACAAGATTCTAATACAGCAGGATCTACCATACCACAACCTAAAATTTCTAACCAACCTGTATATTTACAAACGTTACAACCTTTAGAATTACAAATTGAACAAGACACATCAACTTCTGCACTTGGTTCTGTAAAAGGAAAATATGAAGGGCGTAAACGAATTTGGGCTTTTTCTCCAAACATTTCTTGAGCGAAATATAAAAGTGTTTGTTTTAAATCAGCAAAAGAAACTTTTTTATCGATGTATAAACCTTCAACTTGGTGAAAAAAACAATGAGCTCTTGCCGAAATAGCTTCATTTCTGAAAACTCTTCCTGGAGAAATTGTACGTATTGGTGGTTTTTGATTTTCCATTACTCGAACTTGAACCGAAGAAGTATGCGTTCTTAAAGCCATTTCTTCTTTTCCATCATTGTCTATGAAAAAAGTGTCTTGCATGTCTCTTGCAGGGTGTTCGGGTGGAAAATTTAAAGCGGAAAAATTATGCCAATCATCTTCCATTTCTGGGCCTTCAGAAACGGAATAACCGATACGACTAAAGATCTCAATAATTTCACTTCGAACCATCATCAAAGGATGACGAGATCCAACTTCTGAATTCTCACCTGGTCTTGAAGTGTCAATTGTAGCCGAAGATTTTGCTGGAGAATCTAATGTTTCTTTATGAGAATTAAATTTTTCTTCAGCTAATGAACGCAATCCATTTAACAATTGACCGACGTCTTTTTTATCTTCATTGGGAACTGATTTCAATTCACCAAATAAATCTTTTAATAATCCTTTCGTTCCAAGGTATTGAATTCGAAATTTTTCTAACGATTGTAAATCTTCAATTGAGAAATGATTGATCTCTTTAACGAATGATTCAATTTTATCTTTCATATTTTTAATAAAGCATGTTCACTTTTAAGCCAACTTTTTTCAGCTAACTTAGTTCTATTTGTCAGAATACTAGCGATGTAAAAAATGGATATAAATTTATTTTTAATAACATCTGACAGTTTTCTTGTACGAAGTTAAGAATTAAAGATGTATATAGTTATTTGTCTATTTAAAAAAAAGGTTTATCTTTGAAGTAACTTGCTAGTTATAAAATTTAAAAACTGTTTAAATATCAATGCTGTTGAATTGCTTATTTATTTAATTTTCTTTCAAATGTTAAATATGTACAATGTAATCAGTTCATTTTTAAATGTTTATTTTTTTTATTTTTCTAATTAGTATTTGTTTAGAATTAGAAGTTTGAAAAGACAGATTCAAATTTATAGGTTTTGATAGATTGTCAAATGTTAATACTTTGTTTAAAAATAAAATGAAAGTAGGTAAAAGTACTTTTAAATATGAATGAAAAATAATCCAAAGGGATAATTTAATACGAATTAAAAATACAAACTGTGAAATAAGAGATATGTCATTTATGTTTTATTCTATTTTTACAGATTAACCTTATTTAAAAATTTAACTATGAAAAAAATTATTTTATTTTCACTTATTGCTTTAGTTGGAGTTTCTTTTTCTTCTGGTTGTCGTAAAAAAGAGCATACAACTGCTAAAATTATTATTAGAGATGCTCAAAATGCATTGGTTTTAGGAGCAACTGTTAGAGTATATGGTGAATCTACTACCACAAAAGCTTCAGTAGTTGATTCTACAATAACTTCTGATTACAAAGGTGAAGCAATGTTTAATTATGATGATATTTTTCAATTAGGTCAAGCTGGTGTTGCTGTTTTAAATATCGATGCGTCTAAAAATGGTTTAACAGGTACAGGGATTATTAAAATTGAATCAGAAGTCGAAAATGTTGAAACTGTTTTTATTCAATAATTAATTATTCATAATTATGAAAAACGTTTATACTTTTTTTATTCTTGTCATTTTAGGTTCAAGCTTTTTATCAAGTTGCCACAAGAAAAAAGATACTACTGCAAAAATAACTATTCGCAATGTTGCTAATGAAATAATTGTTGGTGCTTCTGTTAGGGTTTATTCTGTTTCTACAACTACTCCAACTAAAGCAAGTACTGTTGATGAAACTAAATTGACTGATCTAGATGGTGTTGTGACGTTTAACTACAACGATATTTATCAAAGTGGACAAGCGGGTGTAGCTGTTTTAAATATTGATGCAAACTACACACGAACTACTCCGACACTTACCATTATTTCTGGTTCTGGTGTTATTAAGATTGAAGCAGAAAAGGAAAATACAGCTACTTTAATACTTAATTAGTCAAAAAATTATAGATTATTTAAACTTTCCTATTTTATTTTAAGTAGGATTTTTTTTGCTTAGTTTATATTTTTTTAACATTATTCTGCTTCATAAGTAGATTGATTCAGAGATAATTGTTATTTTTGATATATATTTAATTTATACAAAATAGGCCATAAGCGAAAAACATCACAAATACGGATGAATTTCAAGATGGTGATTCACTTTGTGGCTGCTTCGAGGTCAATATGACATTTTAAAAACAATAAATTACAGATGAAAAAATTACTACTTTCTATGTTCCTTTTAGGAGCTGTTTCAACATCTTTTTCTCAAGATCAATTGTATCAATCAGGAATTAATTGGTGGACAACCTGGAATCTTGCTAATTCACCTTCAAATTGGTTAACAGGATATGGAACTGGTTATCCTTCAAATATTACACCTGCACCGATTTCAAAATCTACAGATGCTTCTGATTTATTAACTTCATTGAGATTAGAATCTGTTTTTTTAGATGGTGGAGTTCGAATGGGATTTGCAATTTTAGGATCTCTAGGTAACAATGGACCTGAAGGAGGTGTTCCTTTTTCTCTTTCTGCTGATTCAATTATTTTTGATGCAAAGTATGATATTCAAACTGGTGATTCTGCGAATGTTTATGTCATTTTAAAAAACAGTGGAATTCCTTTCGAAATGGCTGTTTTGACTATTGGTGGTTCTCAATCAACTTGGAAAAGACACGCCTTTAAAATAAACCCTTTAAATTTAACTCCTGATAGTTTAATTTTAGCTTTTACCTCTTCGGATACACAAAATTCTGGTGAAGTTGTAGGTTCATGGATTCAAATTGATAATATTAAATTTGCAAATGGAGCGACTTATTCATCTCCAATTCCAAATCCAAGTTTTGAAGATTGGGATGTTATTTCTGCTGAAGATGCAAACGAATGGAATAGCTTAAACCCTTATTATGCTGGAGTTCCTTACGCTTCTGCAGTTAAATCTACTGATGTACAAGAAGGTGCTTATGCCATGAATTTATTGCCTGATTCTGTTATGATTGGTGGAAATAATCAATTTATTAATGGGATTGCTATTTACGGGACTTTTGATGAAAGCTTTAATGTTACAGGAAAACCGTTTACTGCTTCGCCTACAAGTATGACAGGATATTATAAATGGGATCCAGTTAATGGTGCTATTGGTTCTGCTTCTGTTTCTTTTCAAGCGGCTGGTGTAATTGTAGGTGGCGGAAATTTTGATTTTACTACTCCTAAAAGTACATATACTCAATTTTCAATTCCTTTAACTTTAACTGGGGCTCCAGATACAATTATTGTTATCTTAAATGGAGGAGATCAAGCTGGTTCAAGTTTATTAGTTGATAATATCCAGTTTGCAGGTGGTACTGTTGGGATTAAAACGATTGCTTTAACGGATGCAACAATTGGAGTATATCCTAATCCAACATCAGATGATGCAACTTTAAGAATTGCTTTACCTAAAATGGCGAACGTTTCTTTCTCTGTATTAAATGCTTTAGGACAAATGATTCAATCTGAAAATTTAGGTGCAATGAAAGATGGTTTTCATTCTATTAAATTAAATACGAGTACATTCTCAACTGGTGTTTATTTCGTAAAAGTAAAAATTGGTGAGCATACATTGACTCAAAAAGTGATCGTTAAATAAATATTATTTTCTTATTGCTAAAAACAGTTTGTCTCAAAAAAATAAAATTCACCATATAGGAGAAATATAAGGTCATATAAGAAGTGTTGTATATTGCTAAAATATAAGTAGTTAAAGTTCGTAATGAATCTGCTTATATGTTCTTAAATTTCTTATATGGTTTTAAAAAAAACATAGTGGAGCACTTTTTGAACAGCCTCTTTTTTCTCTTTTTTCCTTTTATGTTGTTGGATTAGTTGAATTTTACTGTCAAAAGTGAATTTCTAGTTGTTCATACTGATTTTCTATTATTTTTGTGTTATTGATAAAACGATTATAAAACACGATACAATTATAATATGAAATTCGGCACAAAAGCAATTCACGCAGGTGTTCATCCAGATGAATCAACTGGTGCAATTATGACTCCCATCTATCAAACTTCAACGTATGTTCAAGATGGTGTTGGTAATCACAAAGGGTATGAGTATTCAAGAACATTGAACCCAACTCGTCATGCTTTAGAGAAAAATATTGCTGCAATTGAAAATGGGAAATACGGAGCTTGTTTTGGTTCTGGTTTAGCCGCTATTGATTGTGTCATAAAAATGTTGAATCCGGGTGATGAAGTTATCTCTACGAATGATTTATACGGTGGTTCTTACAGACTTTTTAATACAATTTTCGGGAAGTACGGTATCAAATTTCATTACGTATCTATGGCAAATCCAGCAAATGTGGAAGCGCTTGTAAATGAAAATACAAAATTGATTTGGGTGGAAACTCCAACGAATCCGATGATGAATATTATTGATATTGAAGCAATGGCTAAAATTGCTAAAAATGCAAAGGCTTGGTTGTGTGTAGATAATACGTTTGCCACGCCCTATTTACAAAATCCATTGGATTTAGGTGCGGATATCATCATGCATTCAGTAACAAAATATTTAGGAGGACATTCAGACGTTGTGATGGGTGCTTTAGTAACTTCTGATGATGCAATTGCGAAAGAAATGTACCGTATTCAAAATTCTTCAGGAGCTGTTTGTGGACCTATGGATGCATTTTTAGTTCTTCGTGGTATCAAAACGCTTCATTTACGTGTTCAGCGTCATTGTGAAAATGGTGTTGTCGTTGCCAATTTCTTAACGACTCATCCAAAAGTGGATAAAGTGTACTGGCCAGGTTTTGAATCTCATCCGAATCATGAAGTTGCTAAAAAACAAATGAGAGGATACGGCGGAATGATTTCTTTTACGTTAAAAGGAAATAAAATCGAAGATGCACATAAAATCTTAAAAGAGGTAAAAATCTTTGTTTTGGCTGAATCATTGGGAGGAGTTGAATCATTAATTGGTCATCCAGTAACAATGACACATGCTTCTATTCCAAAAGAAGAAAGAGAAAAAACGGGTATTGTTGATTCCTTGATTCGATTAAGTGTTGGAGTAGAAGATGTGGAAGATTTAATTGAAGATTTAAAACAAGCGTTAGATAAATAATACTGTTGAAAAACTCCACGAAACTCTGTGAAAAACTCCGTGTGAATCCGCGGTTAAAAAAATCTAAACGCGATTGCCTCGTAACTTTAACAGCGAATAGTATTATAAAGTAAAGTCGATTATGCAAAAACAAATATTCAATTTTATTCTTGGATTTATTTTAACAAGCTGTTTTACGAATGTTTCAATCTCTCAATCACCAACAATCCCAATAGACACAACTTTTCAATTGAGTCCAAATGCCTTTGGAATTCTCCCTTCCGGAAAAGAATGTGAAAGCATTTTAGAGTTTAAAAATTCAATCGTAAACGTCGGGAATTCGATTCGAATTGAAGGAAATAAAGTGATTTTAGAATACCATAACACGGATAAAGTAAAGGAACTTTTTACGAGTGCTAAAGATGGAATTGCAATTGATTTATTGCGTGAAGATCAGTTTTCTTGTGGTGTTGCAAATGGTAGAAATCCCTCGCCGATTTTTGATGGCGTTTTATTGAAACCGATTTATAGGACTGAATTATTGAAAAGTAATACTGCTGAAAATAAAAATAGATTTATTTCTGTTGTTGGTATTATCCCCGACGAATTGGTTGGAAAAGGAAATTACAGAGCGGCAATGATTATCATTAAAAACGGATACGCATGTCATTGGTCAAGTCCAGTTGAAATTCCTCATAAAACATTTGCTCCGATTCCATATGCCTTACAAACCAATTCTGATCCAATTGTTGAGCTGAAAGAAAGCGGAATCGTTTCTTCCAAAGTAATTTATTTTCAGTTCAAAAGAAATATAACGAGTACTACTGTTTTTGATCCTATTCCATCAGTTAAGACACCTATTCATTCAATTGAAATTACCAGTTTCAGTTCAATTGAAGGAGATTCTGCAAAAAACTACATTCTCCATACAGAACGGGCTGAATTCATGAAAAAAACGCTTTCTAAAAGTGGTAAAGCGAATACAATTACGATGAATGCATCAGAAAACTGGGAAAAATGCCTGTTTCAATTGGAAATGTTGGGAAAAGAAAGCACCACGAAATTATCCCATGATTCCATTAGAAAAGTACTGTATTTAGACAAAGCAAATAATTGGGATTCCTTGTTCAATACGCAGAGACGCTCGCATGCAACGATTTATTACCAAGGAAATTTCGACAAGTCAAATTCGAAAAACTATTTATCAATGAATCTTCGAACGGCTTTGTT
>CANJKA010000090.1 GCA_947474675.1 Flavobacteriales bacterium | reverse complement strand
TCCCGAAGCGAAGATCATAAAATTATTCTTTTGATATCCAGCACCTCAAAATAAAGTAATCCCGCTAAATAAAGTAATAATTTAGGTATATTTGTTCTGAATTTTATTGTTGAAAACATGACCTCAGAACAAAATTACCTAGAAATAAACAAAGAATCTTGGAACAAAAGAACGGATCATCATATTGATTCAGATTTCTACGATGTAAAAGGTTTTCTTGAAGGAAATACTTCTTTAAACGAAATTGAACTAAATATATTAGGTGATATTTCGGGGAAAAGTGTTTTACATCTTCAATGTCATTTTGGACAAGATACTATTTCATTAGCAAGAATGGGAGCAACTTCTACTGGAGTTGATTTGTCAGATAATGCAATCAATAAAGCAAACGATTTAGCAAATCAAGCAAATCAAAAAGTAACATTTATTTGTTCTGATGTTTATGATTTACCCAATCATTTAGATGAACAATTTGATATTGTTTATACAAGCTATGGTACGATTGGGTGGCTTCCTGATTTAGATAAATGGGCTAAGATTGTTTCAAAATATTTAAAACCAAACGGTAAATTTATTTTCGTTGAATTTCATCCTGTAGTTTGGATGTTTGACAACGATTTTGAAAAAATAGGATATAATTATTTCAATTCAGGTGCAATTGTTGAAACTGAAAGTGGAACCTATACTGATAAATCAGCTGATTTAGTTCAGGAATATGTTTCATGGAATCACCCTATTAGTGAAGTTGTAAATAGTTTAATTCAAAATGATTTAGTGATCAATTCATTGGATGAATTTGATTATTCTCCGTATAGTTGTTTCAGTCACACAGATGAATTTGAACCAAAAAAATATAGAATTAAGCATTTAGGAAATAAAATACCAATGGTGTATTCTATAGTAGCGACTAAAAAATAATGCTTCCAATTTCTAAAAAATATTCTTCAGAACAGATTATCAATTTGGCGAAAGCAATTGATGGTAATTCTTTTTCTTATAATTGGCTGAAAAACAATCAATGTCTTGAATTAGCAGCAATTTGTTGTGGCTTTTTAAATAGAGATAGTTCGAAATCATTAGAATGGCTTAGTAAATACAAGTTCCGTGTTTTGTGGTCTTTTATTGATTCATTTGATGGAAATAAAAATTCATTTGAATACTTGAAACATTGTGACGGTAAAGAGTGGGGGGCGACATTTTGTGCTTCTTATGGTGATAATAATGCTATAAAATGGCTCGTGAAATCTGGATTTAATCATTATGTGTTTTTGAGTAAAGCAATTTATGAATATTTACAAAGAAATGAACACAATGTCAGGAGGGGGTATATCGGAGGAATTGATTGGTTAAGTTCTGATGGTGGATTTGATGGTTTTGGAAGTGGAGATTTTGGAGGCGGTGGAGCAGGAGGAGATTGGTAATGGATAATATCTTTAAATTAATCCAAAAAAAAATCCAACATCAAACATCAATAATTCAACATTACTCCACCCAGTACTTACATGTCTTCACGTCATTATCATTCATTCGTTCTTCGAAAGTTCTACTTTCTCTTATGGTTCAATAAAGTTATAAGGCTGTGAGTAGAAAAATTAATTTTAAATTTTAAATGTTTAATCATCAATAATCCAACATCAATATTTCAACATTACTCCACCCAGTACTTATATGTCCTTATATGCCTTCACGTCATTATCATTCGTTCTTCGAAAGTTCTACTTTCTCTTATGGTTCAATAAAGTTATTAAGCTGTGTGAAGAAAAATTGATTTTAAATGTTTAATGGTTGATTATCAATAATTCAACATTAAACATTAAGCATCAAAAATTAATTAAATTTATTTTCTTCTAGAATCGAGAAATAAAGCATCCAAATCGTCCCAAAAACGCGGATAACTTTTACTGACTGCTTCAGCTCCTGTAATTTCAATTTTTTCATCTGCAAACATTCCTGCAATTGCAAAGCACATTGCGATTCGATGATCGTTATGAGAATTTACTTTTCCTCCTTCAATACTTGTTTTTCCATGAATGTGCATGACATCTCCATCAAGAATTATGATAACGCCAATATTTGCAAATTCTAATTGTAATACTAATCCTCTGTCACTTTCTTTATGAGCTAATCTACTTACTCCTTTAATCTCTGATTTTCCATCACACAAAGAAGCGAAAGTAACCAAAGCAGGAAACAAATCAGGACAATGAGTTGCATCAAATTTGAATGGTTTTCTGTTTCGGCCATCCATTCGAATCTTATTTTCTTTGTATCCTAAAATACAATTCGCTGCTTCAAATGCCTCTAAAATTTTCTTATCAGCTTGTAGACTTGTCATTGAAAGTCCTGTAAGTTGAATATTCATTCCTAATGCTGATGCTACCAACCAAAAACTAGCTGAACTCCAATCACTTTCAATCGTATAGGTTGTGGGAATGTAATTTTGATTTCCTCGAATGATAAATTCCTTGTAATTCTGGTGTAATATTTCAATTCCAAATTTAAGTAAGGTGTTCATTGTCATTTGTAAGTAGGGGAGACTATTTAAGACTGGAATGTGTAAATGACTATTTTCTTTGATTAAAGGTAAGGCCATTAATAATCCAGAAATATATTGAGAACTTTGACTTCCATCTAATTCTACTTCGGATCCTTTAAATGGTCCTTGAATTTCAAGAGGAATAAATCCATTATTTGATTGAATTTTAGCTCCAAATTTAGGGTAATTTTCAGTGAAAAAAGTAAGAGGACGACTTTCTAATGAACCTTTCCCTGAAATTTTATAAATTCCTTCATGTGCAGCACAAACACTCGAAATTAAACGAATACCAAGTCCGCTTTCATCCATGTTTATTTCAGCGATTGAAGGGAATTTTGTAATTCCTTTTATCGTTAAAGTTCTATGTCCTGATTTTTCAATAGTTGCTCCTAAAGTTTGAATTGCTTCCAACATTGAAAGTTCATCATGACTTTCACCCACGTTAATGATTTTACATTCGCCTTTCGCTAATGAAGCTGCAAGTAATGCACGTTGTCCATCGCTTTTTGAAGCAGGAATAGCTATTTCTCCAAATCTTTTTCCGGGGTGGATTATCTTAATCATATTTAATCTCTTTTATTCATTACACGTGTCTGATGGCGAATTGACTCCTGATGAACCGCGTCCATTATTTGTCGTATAAAACGTTCTGAAAGTTGATAGTCATTCGATTTACCTAGTCTTGAATTAATAACGGCTGTCCAATATTCTTGTTGTAAAATTGTTGTATTATGTTCTAATTTAAATTTCCCAACTTCTTCACTTATGTGCATTCTAGCTGATAGAATATCAAATAATTTATCATCCATACTTGCCATTTTATGCCGTAATTCATCTAATATTGGAGAATCAGGAGAATTTAAATCTTTAGATCTTAAAATTAAATTATTGACAATTGCTTTTAATCCTTCTGGAGTAACTTGTTGAGAAGCATCTGACCAAGCTTTGTCTGGATTTGGATGTGTTTCAATCATTAATCCATCAAAATTTAAATCCATCGCTTTTTGAGAAACTTCTAACAATAAATCTCTTCTACCTGTAATGTGGCTTGGATCGCAAATGATTGGTAAATCTGGTAAACGTTCACGTAAAGCAATGGGTAATTCCCATGTCGGAACATTTCTATATTTTGGATGTTTGTAAACCGAAAAACCTCTATGTATAGCCGCTAAATCTGTAATTCCAGCTTTTTCTAATCGTTCGAAAGCCCCAATCCATAATTCTAAATCAGGATTAACAGGATTTTTAACCATGACAGGAATGTTGACTCCTTTTAATACATCAGCAATTTCTTGAATAGCAAAAGGATTTACCGTTGTTCTTGCTCCAATCCATAAAATATCTACACCAGCTTTTAAAGCTAATTCAGCATGGTGGCGATTTGCAATTTCAGTTGTAACGGGTAGTCCTGTTTCTTTTCCAGCTTCTATCAACCATGGTAATGCAATTGCTCCCATTCCTTCAAATGAATCTGGACGTGTTCTTGGTTTCCAAATCCCCGCTCTCAAAACATTGGCGTGACCATTGGCAGCAATTTCTTTCGAAACAGAAATTAATTGTTCAGGTGATTCAGCACTACAAGGACCAGTTATTAAAAAGGGTCTTTTTGCGTCTTTTATTGCTTGAGTTAAATTCATTTTGATTTATTTTTAATGTTTTATATGAATATTTGTCCTAGTAGTTTTTAAATAAAAAACCCGCTTCGAAGTACGAAACGGGTTTATTAAATTGTATATATAATAAGGATCCGGACATACTTAGTTCAAGTTGTCCCACCACCAAAATAATATTGCTTTGTTCGTTTTCAATCTTTTAATTTTTACAAATAGATGAAAAATAAATGACATATTAGTTGTTTTATTGAAAAAAAAATTAAAATATTTGTCACAGATATGAAATGAGACATATTTAAAAAAGAAACAAAAATGACAACAATTACATTAAATACTAAATATTGGTGGCACTCAACGAAAAGTTGGTGTGTCTTCTGCTAGAATGTAATTTCCTATAGATTTTATAAAACGGCTTGTCACATCGACAAGCCGTTTTTTTTATCGTTTTTTTCTATTATTCCCTAAAAATTTACAACAACTATTTACCATGAATATATTTACAAACATAACTTCTTTCAATGCTGACGTGCACACTCCAGTAGAATTATACATGTCTTTAAGAAATCATTATAGAAAAACATGTTTACTTGAAAGTAACGATTATCATTCAAGAAGTGATTCTAAATCATTCATCGGATTAGATCCTATTGTTGAAATAAAATTAGAGAATAATAAAATAATTATTACTGGTGAAATTAGAAATGAAATAATAAAGTTAAATACAAACGAATCTGCATCAGTTCAAATTCAAGCAGTTTTTGATTCGTTTAAGTTTACTGAAAGTTCACCATCTTATAATGGATTTTTCGGTAGAATAGGATTTGAGTTTTCATTATTAAGCGAAAGCCACATTGAAAAAGTAGATAGTACAATTGGTTTACCAGACGTGCATTTTTTCTTATTTAAAAATATAATTGTAATTGATCATTTTAGAGATAATGGTTCAATCATTTCGAATAGTTTATCAGAAGAAAAAAGTGATTCTGTATTAATTGATTCATTGTTAAGCAAGAGACCATTTACTGATTTACCTTTTGAAATTATTGGAGAAGAAAAATCGGATTTTACAGATGCTGAATTTAAAGCATTGGTTGAGAAAACACAAGGTCATTGTTTGCGAGGAGATGTTTTTCAATTGGTTGTTTCAAATGCCTTTTCTCAAGGTTTTTTTGGAGATGATTTTCAAGTATACCGACAGTTAAGAAGATTAAATCCTTCTCCTTATTTATTCTATTTCGATTTTGAAGAATATAGATTGTTCGGATCTTCTCCTGAAGCTCAATTGATAATATCAGATGGAAAAGCTGAGATTCATCCAATTGCTGGTACAGTTCCTAAAACAGGTGATAATTTAATTGACGATGAACGTATCCGTTTTCTGGTTAATGATGAAAAAGAAAATGCTGAACACACAATGTTGGTAGATTTAGCGAGAAATGATTTAAGTAAAGACTGTTCAGAAGTAAAAGTTGAAACTTATAAAGAAGTGCAACATTTTAGTCATGTTATTCATTTAGTTTCAAAAGTGACGGGAAAATTAAGAAAATTAAGTCCATTTCCAGTTCTGAACAGTTCGTTTCCTGCCGGAACCTTATCAGGAACACCAAAACCAAAAGCATTGGAGTTAATTTCAAAATACGAAAGATCGACAAGAGATTTTTACGGTGGAGCAATAGGAATTATTGGTTCAAAAGGAAATTTAAATATGGCGATTGTAATTAGAAGTTTATTAAGTAAAAACAATGTTTTACATTACAGAGCAGGAGCAGGGGTCGTATTAAATTCAATTTCAGAAAGTGAAACCCAAGAAGTTCATCATAAATTGAGAGCCGTTCGAACCGCAATATCGGTTGCCAACGTTGGAACCGTTGGTTCCGTTGGGACGGTCGTTCCCGTTGGATCCGTAGGGATAGGGCATGCCCTATCCCAACATCCCCAACATCCCCAACATCCCCAACATCCCAATAATCCCAACCCATCCCCAACCCAAAAATAATAATCCCCCACAACAAAAAAATCCCCCCATGAAAATAGCAGTAATAGATAATTTTGATTCATTCGTTTACAACATCGTTCGATACGTAATAGAATGCAACAACGATGAAATAATCATCCAACGAAACAATCAAATAGATTACGATATACTTGACCAATGTGATGCAATTTTATTATCTCCAGGACCAGGAATTCCATCAGAAGCAGGAGAGTTATTAAATATAATCAAAAGGTATTCAGGTAAGAAAAAAATGTTAGGAATTTGTTTAGGACATCAAGCAATTGCTGAAGCATTTGGTGGAGAGTTAGAACAATGTGAATCACCAATTCACGGAAAATCTTCAATTGTAAAGCAAGTTCAAGAAGATATATTGTTCAAAGGAATACCAGATGAGTTTCAAGTTGGCAGATACCATAGCTGGAGAATAAATAATGATTTGCCAAATGTTTTAAAATCAACCGTAATTTCAGATACAAATGAAATCATGGCAATTAGACATCAATCTCACAACACGTCAGGTGTCCAATTTCATCCAGAGTCAATATTAACACCATTTGGAAGAAACATAATCAACAACTGGATTCAATCTTAGTAATAGGATTTTTCAGTTTCCCTCTTTGGAGAGGGATTAAGGGAGAGGATTTTGAAAAATTAATAATTAACAAAGAATGAAAAACACATTAAATAAAATAATAGAACGTCAACCTTTACTTTTTACAGAAGCTAAGGAAATAATATATGCAATTGCAGAACAAAAAATAAACGATGCTCAAATTGTTGCAATGTTAGTAGGTTTACAAATGAGAGGCTTACAATTAGAGGAGATTAAAGGATTTAGAGAAGCACTTTTAGAATTGTGTTTACCTATTGATATTGATGGATCGAATGCAATTGACTTATGCGGGACAGGTGGAGACAGTAAAAATACATTTAATATTTCTACGACAACATCATTTGTTTTGGCGTCAATGGGGCATCAAGTTATTAAGCATGGGAATTACGGAGTGAGTTCTTTGTGTGGTTCATCGAATGTATTAGAAGAGTTAGGATTTGTATTTACAAGTGATGTCAACAAATTAAATAAACAACTAGAAGAAACAAATATTTGCTTTTTACATGCCCCTTTATTTCACCCAACATTAATGAAAGTTGGGCCACTTAGAAAAAACTTAGGAATCAGAACATTTTTCAATTCTTTAGGGCCTTTGGTTAATCCAGTTCAACCCAAGTTTCAATTGACAGGAACATTTAATCTTGAATTAGCGAAAATTTATCAGCATATTTTAAAAGATGAAAGAAAAGGATATCGTATTGTTTATGGAATGGATGTTTATGATGAATTTACATTGACAGATCAAACACGAATTTTAGGAGGGAATGTTGATGAATACTTGAGTGCTAATAGTTTTGGTTTGAATCCAATTAATCCAATTGATCTTTATTCTGGAGAGTCTGTTCAAGAAGCGGCAACTATTTTGAAAAATATTTTATCAGGAAAAGGAACTGATTCTCAAAATAATGTAGTAGCTGCAAATACAGCTTTAGCTTTGCAATGTTACAAACCAGAAGAAAGTATACAATCATTGTTTTCGAGTTCTTTAGATTTTATAAAAAGAGGTGAAGCAGGAAGAAAACATTTTTAAAAAAATAATATGAAAATTATGACAATATTAGATAGAATTTTAGAGCAAAAGAAAACGGAAGTTGAAATATTAAAAGCTCATTTTACCTTAAAAGATTTTGAAAAATCTGCTTTTTTCTTTGAGAAAACACGTTCAATGAAAGAATCAATTACTTCAAATGGATTTGGTGTTATTGCTGAAATTAAGCGAAAATCACCAAGTGCTGGAATTATGAAGAATAGCATTAATCCTGTTGTATTAGGACAAGAATACGAAAAATCAGGAGTTTCAGGAATCTCTGTTTTAACAGATTTTAATTTCTTTGGAGGTTCTATTGATGACTTAATGGATGTCAAAAAGAATGTTTCAATTCCTGTTTTAAGAAAAGAATTTATCATTGACGAAATTCAAATTTTTCAAGCAAAAGCGATTGGAGCAGATGCTATTTTATTAATAGCAGAAGCGTTAACAGAAGAAAAAGCATTGCACTTTACGATTTTAGCTCAAAGTTTAGGAATGGAGGTCATTATGGAGTTTCATGAGAAAAGTGAAATGTATAAATTGAATGATGAGGTAGATATTATTGGTGTAAACAACCGTAATTTAAAACTTCAAAAAACAGATGTTTCAACGTCTTTAGAATTGTTTGATTTCCTTCCTAAGAATAAAGTGTTAATTTCAGAATCAGGATTACAATCAAAAGAAGATTTAATTAAGATTGCTAATTGTGGATATCATGGTGCGTTGATTGGAGAAAGTATTTTAAAAAGTGATTCAACTGTAAGTTTTATTCAAGAATTAATTTCATTGTAAAGTCTCCCCCTTTGGAGGGGGAATAAGGGGGAGGATAATTTGTAATAATTGATTAATTATGATAATTAAAGTGTGTGGTTTAAGAGAAAATGAGCAAATCAAGCAATTGGATAAATTGTCTTCCGTTAATTGGTTGGGATCAATATTTTATAATCAATCCAAACGTTATGTTGATGCAAGTTCTAAAAACATATCAGAATCCAAAAAAGTAGGTGTTTTTGTGAATGAAAAATTATTAAAGATGAATGAAATAGCAATTAAAAATAATTTAGATATTCTTCAATTACACGGAAGCGAAACGCCAGAAATTTGTGCTAGTTTAAAGTTAAGGTACTTTATCATTAAAGCATTTGGAATAGATGATAATTTTAATTTTGATCAATTAAAAGAATATGAAAATAGTGTTGATTATTTTTTATTTGACACTAAAACGATCGATCACGGTGGTTCTGGAAGACAATTTAATTGGCAGGTCTTACAGAAGTACAAATTAAAAACACCCTTTTTATTAAGTGGAGGAATTAACGCTAATTCAGTGAACGAAATAAAAGAATTTAATCATCATTCTTTTGTAGGGATTGATTTAAATAGTGGTTTTGAAAATGCACCAGGAGATAAGAATATAGAAAAAATAAAACAATTTATTGAAGAATTAGAAAATTAATCTATTCTAAATAGTAATAAAATTATAAAGTGAACGATGAGTAAATTAAAATATACACAACCAGATGAAATGGGATTCTACGGAGAATTTGGAGGAGCATATATCCCTGAATTATTGCGTCCAAATATCGAAGAATTACAAGCAAACTTTGATCTTTTAGCAACAGATGAAGAGTTTCAAGCAGAATTTAAAAATCTATTAGCTGATTATGTAGGAAGACCAACTCCTCTTTATCTGTCTAAAAAAATGACAGCTGAATTTGGATGTCCAATATACTTGAAAAGAGAAGATTTAAATCACACAGGAGCTCATAAAATAAACAATGCTATTGGTCAAATTTTATTGGCTAGAAAAATGGGTAAAACCGAAATTGTTGCTGAAACAGGTGCTGGACAACACGGTGTTGCAACTGCGACTGTTTGCGCATTGATGAATATGAAATGTATTGTTTACATGGGAGAAAAAGACATCGAACGACAAGCTCCAAATGTTCAACGTATGAAGTTTTTAGGTGCAGAAGTTGTTCCTGCGACGAGTGGAAGTAAGACACTAAAAGATGCTACTAATGAAGCTATTCGTCATTGGATAAATAATCCAACAGCTTATTATTTAATAGGAAGTGTAGTTGGTCCTCATCCATATCCTGAAATGGTAACCTCTTTTCAAGCAATTATTTCGAAAGAAATTAAAATGCAATTAAAAGAAAAAACAGGAATTGAAATCCCAACAAAAGTAATCGCATGTGTAGGCGGAGGAAGTAATGCAGCTGGAGCATTCTTTGAATTTTATGAGCACGAAGAAGTTGAGTTGATTGCAGTTGAAGCTTCCGGTTTAGGAAATGAAACAGGTCATTCAGCAGCAACTTCTGTTTTAGGAAGACCAGGCGTTTTACACGGAAGTTTAACGTTATTAATGCAGGATGAATACGGTCAGGTAACTGAACCATATTCAATTTCAGCAGGATTAGATTATCCTGGAATTG
This sequence comes from Flavobacteriales bacterium, assembly GCA_947474675.1. Lineage (GTDB taxonomy): Bacteria > Bacteroidota > Bacteroidia > Flavobacteriales_D > Crocinitomicaceae > CAIUKX01. Next base: position 7,442 of record CANJKA010000090.1, on the reverse strand, counting down.
GACCTTTACACGCACATACAATTGAAATTGGAAGAACGAAAAGCATTTCAGTTACAGATCAAGAAGCGTTAACGGCAGCAAAAAAGTTGACGATTGAAGAAGGAATTATTCCTGCATTAGAAAGTGCACATGCTTTAGCGTCATTGTATAAAATTGAATTTAAATCGAATGACGTAGTTGTTATTAATTTGTCAGGAAGAGGAGATAAGGATATGAAAACGTATACAAATGTTGGATTTTAAATGTTTGATTTTAATTAAACATTCAACATTAATAATTAAACATTAAAAAATGAACCCATTCAAAAAAGATAAAAAGCAAATCAGTATATTTATAACCGCAGGTTATCCCAATTTAGAAAGCACAACCGAACAAATATTGTCATTACAAGCAAATGGAATTGATTTCATAGAAGTTGGAATTCCATTTTCAGACCCAATGGCTGACGGTCCAGTAATTCAAGAAACAAGTTCAGTAGCTTTAGCGAATGGAATGCAAATGGATTTATTGTTCAATCAATTGGGGTCAATAAAAGACCAAGTTAAGATTCCATTGGTGTTGATGGGATATTTAAATCCAGTTATCCAATTCGGTTTAGATAAATTTCTCTCTAAATGTAAAGAGATGGCAATTGCGTCAGTAATTCTTCCAGATATGAGTTTAGAATTATATGAACGTTTTTATAAAACACAATTTGAAAAATATCAAATCCCAGTTAGTTTTTTAATTACTCCATTAACGAATAACGAACGAATTCAGAAGATTGCTAAAATTTCAGAGAATAGTTTTGTTTATTTAGTTTCTGTTACAAGTATTACTGGAGGTAAAATTAATATTAATAGCAATGTCGTAAATCGTTACGATGAAGTAAAATCTCTTTGTGGAGAAACTCCAGTTATGATTGGGTTTGGGATTTCAAACGCATCAGATGTTAAAAATGCACAGAAACATGCTGACGGAGCAATTATAGGTTCAGCTTATTTAAAAGCTGTAAGTAAAGGAGATTCAGTTCAATTTATCGGGGAGATTTGCAATTAAAGTGCTTTAAATGAAAAATATACTGATTTATCATGAATTAAATCCTTTCTTCATTTTCTTCATTTTTTGATACTTATTGATGATTAATTTTATGAAAAAACTAAAATGCATTTTGAATTAAAGAAAGCTCGACTGAGTGAATTTTATAATTTGAAACATTATAAAATTTGTATCGAAGTCATGCTTTCTTAGCAGTACTTACAAAATCTTTCAAATAAAAAGGTTCAAAATAAGCAGTGTCTTCAAATTGATTATTTTGAAATTTTTCAAAAGCAATATTAACTTGACCTGCAGCTATAGATTTAATTTCCATATCTGGTTCACAATTTCTTCCTTTCCAAAGTTCAATTAATTTTTCTGTACCATCACCAAAAAATACAAAAGGTTCAAATTCTGAATACGTATCAATATCAATTATATCAGCGGAAATTGGTTTTAATTGTTCATTTTTTGAATTGTAGATTGTATTAAAAACTTCCATTCTTCGAGCATCAATAAGAGAGCAAAGATTTACGTTTGGATGTTTTATTTTAGCAATTTCAGTTAGAGAAGTTAATGAATCAATGGCTATTAATGGAATGTTTAAAGGATAACAAATTCCTTTTGCAGTTGATACGCCAATTCTCAATCCTGTATATGATCCTGGACCTGAAGCAACTGATACTGCTGACAATTCTTTAATTGAAATATCGCTTTGATGTAAAACATCTTGAATAAAGAGTGTTAAATTTTCACCATGAGAGTATCCGTCTTCTTCCACTTCTTTTGTCGCGATTAATTGACCATTTAATGAAAGAGCAACTGAACAAACTTTTGTTGATGTTTCAAGATGTAGTATATAAACCATTTATACGTATAATTTTATTTGTATTCCAATTTAAAACCAACTCCGTGAACATTAATTATTTGAATTGATGAATCTTCACTGAAATGCTTTCTCAATTTTGTGATAAATACATCTAAACTTCTTCCTACAAAATAATCATCTTGTCCCCAAACAGCATTTAAAACAACATCACGTTCAACAACTTGGTTTTTGAATTTATGTAATATTTTTAGAATTTGAGCTTCTTTTTTTGTTAAAGTTTTATCGAATTTGGCATGTGTTAATTTGAAGTTTTCTGTATCAAAAACATATGTACCTATTTGTATGATTTTTTCTTCAGGTGTTTCAGTAATAATATGTACTCTTTTTAAAAGGGCAGTTAACCTTACTTGAAGTTCTTCTACACTAAATGGTTTGGTTAAATAATCGTCTCCACCAGATTTAAAACCTTCGACTTTATCTTCAGTCATAGATTTAGCAGTCAAAAAAAGAATAGGAATTTCACTATCTAGTTTTCGTATATCCTTCGCTAATGTAAATCCATCCTTTTTTGGCATCATGACATCAAATATACATAAATGAAATTTTTCATCGTTAAAACGTTTATAAGCTTCAGCACCATCAGAACATAAAGTTATACTATAACCTTCCGATTTTAGTTGATCAGAAATCATAAAACCTAAACTTGTATCATCTTCAGCAAGTAAAATTTTTATTTTCATGTTTTAGCTATTATTCGTTAATGTGTATTTATTTCAAGAACCAAATTAACCTTTTTTTTCAATTAAAAAAATCTTCTTAATTTTTTAAATTGTAGTTATGTTCTATATCTTGTTTATTATTAGTTGTTTGAGGTTGTTATTTAGGTTTTTGTTTTAATGTTTTTAACGATAAAATAACTTTTCATTTTTCATTTTCCGGTATATTTTATTGAATTAATAAACCAAAACGTCTTAAAAAAATAAAAGCTTCGGACGGGCGTCCAAAGCTTTTATCAACTAACCTAACCTACTACTACTAAGTCAAAATTACGAAATAGATTTCAATTATTATGAGTTTTAGGTCATTTTTTTTCTAATTTTTTTTTCTGTGAATTTTAGAAATTAAAGAATAGGTTTCTTTTTGATTTGTTTATCTTTTTTTATATTTTAATTAATCTATTGATTTACTTATCTTTACTAATTAGTTGTTTTTTATTTTTTAATTTATAGTTGATTTTATAATCGTTATTTTAACTTTTAGCTATCCAATATTATTACTATATTTAGACGATTAAATTAATGTTAATTCGTGAAATTTGTAAGTATATGTTTTCGATACTAATAATAGATGATGAAGAAGATATCAGAGATATCCTGAAATACAATCTTGAAAAGGAAGGTTTTAATGTTGATGTTGCCAATAATGGTGAGGAAGGTTTATTAAAAATGAAATCCAAAATCCCAGATTTATTGATTTTGGATGTTATGATGCCAGGAATTGATGGAATTGAGGTTTGTGAATTAATTCGGAATATTCCTGAGTTTAAAAATGTTATTATTTGTCTTTTGACGGCAAGAAATGAAGATTATAGTCAGATTGCTGGTCTAGACGCTGGTGCTGATGATTATGTGTCTAAACCTGTTAAACCAAAAGTTTTGGTTAGTAGAATTAACGCAATGTTAAGAAGGAAGGGTATTGTGAATTTAGAAAAAGTTTTATCTACTGATCTTGTCATTAATCGAGAAAAATATATTGTTGAGAAGAATGGTGAAATTTTGCATTTACCAAGAAAAGAATTTGAACTATTAGCTCTTTTAGCTTCTAGACCACATGTCGTTTTCGAAAGAGATGTTATTTTAGAAACTGTATGGGGAACTGATATTGTTGTTGGTGATAGAACAATTGATGTTCATATTCGAAAATTGAGAGAGAAAATAGGAGATAATTATATTACTACTGTTAAAGGTGTTGGATATAAGTTTTCTAATCCTGAATGAAAAGCGTTATATTACTTTAAACTTAATATACAGATAACATTGAGTATTTTTAAATACTTATAAGTTTTGTTTTTAAGTTTATTATTTTCAGATATTTATGTTTTTTTTTGTTGTAGAATTAGACTTATTTATTTTTTAACGCTATCTTAATAATATGATAACTTTGGTTTAATTACATATAGCGTCCTTTGCATAAAAAATATATTTTATGAAAAAGGTGTTGTTTGTTGTTTTACTTTTTACTATTAATTTTGCTTTTTCTCAAACGGGAACAATTAAAGGAGTTGTGACTGATGTATCATCTGGGGAAGTTGTTTATGATGTTAAAGTCATGCTAGATAGCACTAAATTAATAACAAAAACTGATCCTTTTGGAAACTATATCATTTCAAATATTCCTTTTGGTACTTATACAGTTTCAACAAAAATTCATGGGTACACAAGTACTACGTTACCGTTGGTTGTTGCAGAAAGTTCTCCTGAGTTAATATTTAATATAAATATAGAGCCAATTTATACGAAGGTAAAAGATCATATTGTTACCCATCATAAAGATCATGGTTCAGTTAGTGTTTCAACTAAAGCTATTCAAAATTCTGACCAAAATATAGTTATTATATCTAAAGAAGAAATTACTCGAACTCCAGCATCTAATGTTGCGGGTGTTCTTGCGAAAGGGACAGGAATGAGTATTCAAGATAATAAATTTGTTGTAATTCGTGGTTTGAATGATAGATACAATGCAGCTTATTTAAATCATGGTTCTTTACCTAGTTCTGAATCGGACAGAAAAGCTTTTTCTTTTGATATTTTCCCTTCAAATATGTTAGATAATGTTACAATTATTAAAACAGCAACGCCCGATTTACCTGCTGAATTTGCTGGAGGTATAATTGAAATTAATACAAAAGGAATTCCAGAAGATAATTTTCAATCATTTACTATGAGTGGAGGTTTTAATACTATAACTACTTTTAAAGATAAAGTAAATTATAAAGGAGGAAAAACTGATTGGTTAGGATTAGACGATGGTACTCGTTCAATCTCAAATTCAATTCCTTCTAAATCTAATTTCCCGCTTTCAATTACTGAACAAGCTTTACTAGCAAAACAGTTTAATTCTGATTGGGGACTTCAAAATAAATCTTTTATGCCCAACTTTAATTTACAATATGGCCTAGGATTAAGTGATACACTTTTTGGAAAAGAAATTGGTATGATAACTTCGTTGAGTTATAATAGAACAAATAATTATAATGAAACTGTAAGAAAAGGATATTCTGGTAATGGGTCGGAGGGTCAATCAGGTTCTCAAATCGAATTTGATTATTTAGATAAAGTATACTCTACTCAATTACTTGCTGGTTTGATGGCTAATTTTACAATTAAATTAAATGAAAATAATAAATTAGCTTTTAAAAATTTATATTCAATTAATTCTGATGATAGAGTCATTAATAGAACTGGTGAAAAAGATCCGTTAGAATCAAATCCAACTTTATTAAGATCAAATGCTCTTTGGTTTACAAGTAATAAGATTTATTCTGGTCAATTAAGTGGTGAGCATGATTTAGATACAAATTTCAAATTTCATTGGGTTGGTTCATTTAGTTCTATAAACCGAACTATTCCTAATTTGAGAAGATCTATTTATACAAGAATGAAATATATTAATGATCCTACAGATCCAAATTCATTTGATACAATGTATGTTGCAAATATTTCAAACAATACTGTCGGACCAGATTATGGTGGTGGTATGTTTTTTTCTACTAACAAGGAAAAAATGGCAAGTTTAAAAGCTGATTTGAAATATGATTTGAAGAAAATTAAAAATATTAAGAATGAAATTAAAATAGGTGGACTTTTCCAATATAGAACCCGAGATTTTGATGCTAGACAATTAGGTTATACTAAATACGGAATAGTAGGAGGGAATGTTAATTTTAAAGAATCATTATTATATTCTGATGCAAACACAATTTTTAATCAAGAAAATATGGGGTTATTAGCTCCTGGTGTTGGTGGCTTTAAGCTTATAGATGGTTCTAAGTATTCAGATTCCTATTCTGCAAATTCTTCAACTAATGCGGGGTATTTGATGATGACAAATAAAATTAAAAAGCATTTAAGATTTGTTTGGGGTGTAAGAGCTGAATATTTTTCTCAAAATTTAATTGCTGTTAAAGCGGATAAAAGTGATTTAAATTTGTCGACTAAAAAATTAGACATACTACCTTCTTTAAATATTGTTTTTACTCCTAAAAAGGATACAAGTTTAATAAAACCTCACTTTCATAGAGATAGACAAAATTTTAAATTTGCTTATTCACAAACTATAAATAGACCTGAATTCAGAGAATTAGCACCTTTTGCTTTTTATGATTTCAATACTCAATTTGTAATTTCTGGAAATGATAGGTTAAAAAGAGCCAAAATAACAAATTTAGATTTGAGATATGAATATTTCCCAGGTAAATCTCAAATTTTAGCAGGAACTATTTTTTATAAAAAATTCGTAGATCCAATTGAACAAATTTCAAGGGCAGATGTTACGAATGAGGTTTCTTTTATGAATGTGCCTACGGCGATAAATTATGGTTTTGAATTAGAAGTTAGATCCGTTTTAGGTAAGCTTTTTAATTCAGATTCTGCTTCAATAATGAATAACTTTACATTCTATTCAAATTTAGCTATTATTAGATCTAAGGTTGATGTGTCTGATATTGTTGGGACACCTTATAAATTTAGACCTTTACAAGGACAATCCCCTTATGTATTTAATGCTGGTTTAATGTATGTCGACGATACTTTAAAAATGTCATTCACTTTATCAGCAAATAGAGTTGGTGATAGAATTGCTATTTTAGGAAATGTAAATCAACCTGATATTTGGGAAAAAGGTAGAACATTTTTAGATTTTCAAGTAACTAAAAAGTTGTTAAAAGAAGATAAATTAGAAATTAAATTAAATTTCCAAAACATTTTAGCACAGAAATTAAACTTTTATCAAAATAATTATTTCTCAACTAATGATAATTCAAAAGGAGAGCAATTTATGAATGTTCTTTTAACAGGTGATAAGGATAACGATAATGGGTATAAATCTAAAACAGATGATTTATTATGGTCAACTGTTTTCGGAAGAACAATTTCAGCTTCTGTTACATTGAATTTTTAAATAATAAAACTTTAAAAAAATAGGCTGCTCAATTATTTTGAGACAGCCTATTTTTTTTGCTCCTAACTTTTTTTGATTTTCTCAGAGACTTTGAATCAACAACGAGACGTTCCTTCGTTTTTTTTAATGCATCGTTGTTTACCTATTTTTTCTTCCGTAGAAGGGATGATGTTTTGAAGTCTTGCCTTTTTTCATTGGATTATTTTTTATTTGATTTGTTGAAGTATGCTTTTCATCTTATCAAATTGATGATTGTTTTTTATAAACGCTGTATCTATTTAGAATGATCTTAATATTAAGAAATAATAATGAAAATTAATATTGAGTTAACAATTTGATTTTACATTGTTAGCTTCAACTTAACTCTACAATTACATTGATTACGGAACTTTGTACTGTTTAAATTAATTACACAATA
>CANJKA010000089.1 GCA_947474675.1 Flavobacteriales bacterium | reverse complement strand
TTGAAATGAATTGTTGAAATGAATTGTTGAAATGAATTGTTGAAATGAATTGTTGAAATGAATTGTTGAAATGAATTGTTGAAATGAATTGTTGAAATGAATTGTTGAAATGAATTATTGAAATGAATTGTTGAAATGAATTGTTGAAATGAATTATTGAAATGAATTGTTGAAATGAATTGTTGAAATGAATTATTGAAATGAATTGTTGTAATTATTAATTGAAATTAATAATTGAAATGAATTGTTGTAATTATTAATTGAAATTAATAATTGAAATGAATTATAAACCAAAATTTGAAATCTGCAATCTGTAATTTGCAATTTGAAATTTTTTAAAAATAAATAGATATGAAAGTAAAAGTTGCAGATCAATCAGTAAAATTGAGTAATGAATTAAGAACAAAGTGTCTAGTTTATACTCGTGTTATGGGTTATCACAGACCTGTAGAAAGTTTTAATATCGGTAAAAAAGGAGAACACAAACAAAGAAAACATTTTGTTGAAAATTGTGAATGTTAGTTCTCGTTAACTGTGAAAACTAATTCAATATATTCTTTAACTCCTTTTTCGTTATTAGATTACAGGGATTTTACATCATGCATTGTTTGGTTTGCTGGATGTAATATGAAATGTTTGTTCTGTTACAACCCTGAAATCGTTAATGGGAAAGGAGTTTATTCGTATCAATATGTACTTGATTTTTTAGATAAAAGAAAAGGATTATTGGACGGAGTTGTATTGAGTGGGGGGGAATGTACGCTTCACAAAGATTTGATTCAGTTTACACGAGAAATTAAAAAAAGAGGTTTTAAGATAAAGTTGGATACCAATGGATTAAAACCAGAAATAGTAAAGGCTTTAATCGATGAGAAGTTGGTCGATTTTATCGCTTTAGATTTCAAAGCAATGCCAAGTGACTTTTATAAAATTACGAAATCAAAAGCATTCCAAAAGTTTGAAAAAACATTGGATATGTTACTTGATATCAACTTCAATTTTGAAATGAGAACGACGATTCATTCTAAATTAATTCAAAAGAAAGATTTGAAAAATATGATTCAATTTCTAGAATCAAAAGGTTATTCAAATGAATATTATTTACAACCTTATTTGAATAATCTTGAAACTATTTCGCCTTTACCCTATTCTTTAATTCATTCAGATTTAAAAGAATTGACTTCTTCAGCTTTTCCGATTGTTTGGAGAGATTAACTTTTTATTCTACTATAAATCGTTTAACCGCTTTTACTTTTTCTCCTTTAATCTTCGCAAAATACATTCCTGACTTTAAGTTGATCGACTGAATATAATCCATTTTACCTGTTAAAAAAGCTTTATAAACCAATTGACCATTGATATCAATTATTTCCAATTCTACAGAATTATTGATTTCATTTTCGTCTGTTAAATGAATCGTAAAATTTCCATTATTGATCGTTGGATATAATTCGAATGAAGCATAATTAAGATCTGTTTCTTTCAAATTATCTGTAGAATAAATTGATAAGTTTGATAACGTGTTTTCCCAAATCCCTCTTCCGAATGTTGAAATGTAAATTTTATCTAACGAAGGATTGAATTCAATATCTGTAATGATCACGTTTGGCAATCCAGCACTTATATTAATCCATGTGTTGGTGATAGTGTTTAATTGATAGATACCTAAATCAGTCGTAATTATTAGCTGATTTGTAGAAGGTGTTGTTTTGACACAGTTTACAGGAATGTTGGGTAAGTTATAACTGATGTTTTGCCAAGAATTTCCTCCGTCTGAAGTCTTATATACTTTTTGATTCGCTTCAAATCCTGCTAAAGTTACATAAGCAATATTTGGACTTGTTTGACTAACTTCTGAACTTGTAAAATAAAGTGAATCAGGTAATCCAGCTGTGATATTAGTCCAAGAGCTACCGCCATTTGTAGTTGTGTAAATGGTTGAAGGAGAATTTAATTCATAACGAATTCGTCGTGTAGCATAGATAACATTGCTATTAGAATTAGATACAGCGATTGAACTCATTTCATTCTCATTGTTACCATTCGATGGAAAAGGAGATAGTGCTGACCAAGAACCTCCATTGTCATACGATGCAGAAATGTTTTTAAAACCAATGTAAATTGTTCCAGGATTATTGTAATCTGCAACAATTGGAGAAGTCCATTCTCCAGCTTCTGAGTTTACATTTGGATTTGAATTTATGGTTGATACACCATTGTCTTGACTAAAACTAAAGCTTCCATATTGTGATGAACCAACTACATTGTTATCATCTAAAGGATCTAAATAATTATCCATGCCATCTCCTCCAAAAATTGTATTCCAACTCGTACCATCGAAATAAAATGTAGCATTGTCTTGAGCTCCAGCCGAAAGTCTACCAGTTGTATTTTTAGAACTACAAATTCTATAAAAAGAACTAATGTTCATTCCGTCACTAATGTTATCCCAAGTTGTCGGCCAAGAAGTTCCACCTGTTGCATCTGTCCAAGTTTGAGAAGTAACTTGATTTGTTTTGTATATTCCACCATCATTGCAAACAAATATTTCTGAAGTTAAAGGGTTCGATTCAATGAAATGAATGTCTCCATGTAAGGTTGGTCCGTAATATAAAGTCCAATGACTAACTGGATTAAAAGTAGTTGCACCATCAGTAGATTCCCAAATATTTACACCACCTATGTATACAATATCTTTGTTTGATCTATTTACCGTGAATCCAAGATCGTATGTTCCTTGACCACCTTGACCTGTGCCATTATTTCCTTCCAGCATATTTAATCCAGGATCAATTAAATTCCAAGAAACTCCCGCATCAATTGATTTATAGATTCCATAAGAACCATCAAATGCATCAACTGCAGCAGCATAAATACAGTTATTATCTGAAGGAGCGATAGCAATTTTTAAACGTTGAACAACTCCCGTACTTGGTATTCCAGTCGAAAGCATGGTCCAAGTAACTCCAAAATCAATTGATTTGTAGATTCCAGCAGATCCTTGATTTGATGTTGCTAGCCATCCAGTACTTGCATATAATGTATTTGGATTAACAGGGTCTTGGGCTAAATCCCAGAACAATGAATCCATTGACTTGTTCCATGTTGCACCAGCATCCATCGAAGTGAACATTCCAGAAACACCACATGCAACTAGTTGATTTCCATCGGTTGAATTGACGATTATTTTTCTAATTAAAGAAGCATCTCCGTCTGTTAATTGAAAACTTAAGCCAGTTGCCGTCCAATTTATTCCTCCGTCAGTCGTTTTGTAAACACCTAATCCGTAATGCGTATTTCTTTTTCGAGCATCTAAATTTAGGGCAACATCAATGTATTCAAAATCACATACAGAAATATAAATATTGTCCGGGTTAGTTGGGTCAATAGCAATATCGCTAATTCTATCAATCGGTAAATTATCAGTCAGAGGTGTCCATGAAACTCCATTGTTCGTTGTTTTCCAAACTCCTCCTTGTGCTACTCCAACATAATAAGTTGAAGCAATAGTAGGGTGAAAAGCAATACAATTAATTCTACCAATTCCATTTTGCATATAACCAGTAAGGTTGCCCGGTAGATTATAAGGTCCAGTTGGTGTCCAGGCTGTTAATGAAAATTGAGGTGTTTCACTTTTTGATTTTTTTAAATTAGAAAATTTCACAGCTTCATCAATAAAAATAGCAGGATCAGATAATTCACCACTTCCATCAGTTTTAAATTGCATGTCATTTTCCCAACGTTTGTAATATTTCCAATGTTTCGCGTTTTTAAGATCGGTATTATTTCTCCATATTTCAAATTGTCTTTGCATTTCAGTAAGGGTAAGTGGAACACCTTCTGTTTTTTTTATGAAATCTTGGGCAATACTGTTACAGAGGAAAAGGAGAAAAAAAAATGATAAAATGATATACTTCATACTATTTATTTTAATAAAAAAATTGGTGAGTTGTAATAAACCTTTCATAAAAATACAATTTTAATAAAAAGATTGAAAATTATAGTCAATTTTTCTTGATAGTTGATTGAAAGGTGGAAATTGTGTTTTTAAATGTATCCATTTTACACTTAAAATTAAATAGATCTTTTCTTTAAAATCATTTGTCTATTTTTATCGAAAAATGAATCAATAATTTCAATAATGAAAAATATTTATTTACTCTTCTTTCTATTCATAACTTCTTTTTCATTTTCTCAATTGGATGGAAATAAAACTCCAACTTACCCTGAATTAATTGAATATTACAAGAAATTGGATTCAGCTCACAAAGAGATTGAATTCTATGCGATGGGTGAATCAGATTATGGTTTGCCTATTTTTGTTTGTATTATCAACGGAGCTCAAGATTCACTTAAAACATTTGAAAAAGCGAAGAATGAAACAACTGTTTTAATTAATAATGCGATTCATCCAGGTGAACCCGATGGAGTAAATGCCTGTATCCTATGGATTGAAGAATGGATTAAAAACGGAAAAAATCTACAAAATCTTCCAGTAATCGCTATTGTTCCAGCTTATAATGTGGGAGGAATGATGAATCGTTCTACTGTAAGTCGAGCGAATCAAGATGGTCCAGCAGAATATGGATTTAGAGGAAACGCCCAAAACTTAGATCTGAACCGTGATTTTATAAAAATGGATTCTAAAAATATGTTCACTTTTGCTGCGATTTATCATGCGTTAAATCCTGATGTATTTGTTGATACACATGTAAGTAATGGTGCTGATTATCAGTATGTATTGACGTTGATTTCATCGATGAAAGAAAGAAATGCTCCGAGTATAGTTGAAATAACAAATAAATATTTAATTCCACAGATAACATCTAAGTTGTTGAAAAAGAAGTTAGTATTATTTCCTTATGTAGAATTAATGGAAGATACTCCAGAACAAGGAATAATGGCATTCAATGATTTAGCTCGATATGCAATGGGATATGCAGCTTTGTTTAATGCGATCAGCTTTACCGTTGAAACACACATGCTAAAACCCTTTCCACAGAGAGTTCAAGCAACCAAAGAATTTATAAATGAATTAGTCGATTGGACTTTTATAAATAAAACGAAAATTGAAAAGGCAAGAAGTGAAGCTATTGTTTGGCAAAAAAATCAAACAGACTTTAAATTCAATTACAAACTTTCAAATAAAAAAGATTCGGTTTCTTTTTTAGGCTATGAATATATTTACAAGAAAAGTGAAGTTACTGGTCAAGATAGACTTTTTTATGATCGAACAAAACCTTTCAAAAAAATGATTCCGTCATTTGAAACATATACCGCTTTAGATTCTATTCCAATTCCTAAAATGTATGGTGTGAGTAGTGAAGCTATTGATGTTATTAATTGTCTAAAAGCAAATAAAGTTGAAATGATCGTTTTAGATAAAGATACTTCTTTTTCAGGTGCTTATCAGATGATTGAAAGTTATAAAAGTCCAAGTAAACCCTATGAAGGTCATTTTCTTCACTCAGAAGTTAAATGCAGAGCGTTAGAAAAATCATTGATTGCATTAAAAAAAGGAGATGTTTTAATTTATACAAATCAGGATAAGCGACAATTCATTTTATCAGTATTAGAACCTAAAGCTGAGGATTCTTATTTCAATTGGAATTTTTTTGACAGTTATTTGAGTCAAAAAGAACATTTTTCAGCGTATGTTTTTGAAGAGAAAGCACAAGAAGTCTTATTGAATAATCCTGATTTGAAAAAACGTTTCGAAGATAAGAAGAAAACGGATGCTATTTTTAATTCTGATGGATATGCTCAATTAGTGTACATCTATAAAAACAGTATTTATTTTGAAAAAACGTTTAATAGATTACCTGTTACCCTGTTTTTTTGAGCGATTAAAAAGTTAAAATTATGACATCTATTTATTGAAAAGGGATCATTTTATTTAATATTCTAAATGAGTTTACCCTGTGATTACTGGTCTTAAATTTTATAAGATCAGTTATATTAATAAAGGGTGTTTTCTCTTCAATTGTAGGCTTTTCAAAGATTTGTTTACTTTTTGTTAACCAATTTCCCTGTTTTTGTAGGGTCTTATTTTTGTGATATCTTAAATTTGAATTTATCTTTGTGAGATCAAAAGTATTTATTTTTCAAGATGATTTAAAAAATTTAGTTTAATGTTAACTAAACGTTTTAGTAATTCCTTAATAAATAGTATATTTGCATTGCTATACTAATAACTATGAAATTTTCATGAGTTAAATTTTTATTATTTAATATGATTTAACAGTGACGATTCCATAAGAATTTAAATAATTAAAATTTATAACTTATGAAATTAAAAATCTTTACAGTTTTTATTACGTTTTTAGCGTTAAACTCATTTTCTCAAGATACTACTTGGGTTCAAACTTTTACATTTGATAGCATTGCAACGAGAAGGGCAGAGTTTCAGTTCCCAACGTCATTAAATGATATGCGTTTTGAGAAAGTATTGATGTATTTTAAATTGAAGTGTAGCCCTTTAACTCCTTGGGATTCTTATGATTGTGGAGAATGGGATTATCAAACGCATACGCGAGTAATAGAGCATACTGGTGTGAAGGATTCTGTTCAAGTGAAGTCTAAAAGGTACAAAGTAAATTCAGACACTTTAGCTTCTTATGCTTATAATACAACTCCTTTTTTTGATACCCATCAGACATATCAATATTTTAGAAATCAAACTTCTGTTGCTGATTTCCCAGTTTTAACTGGTGGTACTTCATCTATGGGAATGATTCATACTTCTAGACAAGGGAATAAAGTTCAATTTATTGTTTCTGCTGCTGAATTAAATTTAGCAGGTTTAACGATTGGAGATATCACTTCAATGGCTCTTTCTTTTAATCAATTAGGGGATGATGCCGATAAATTAACGATTAAAATGAAAAATTCAATTCTGACTTCTCTTACAAATTTTGAGACTTCTGGTTTTACAACAGTTTTTAATCAAAATTTAACTGGAGCTGTAATTGGGGCAAATAATTTTATTTTCTCATCTTCTTTCAATTGGGATGGAACTTCTAATGTTGTGTTTGAAGTAAGTTTTGATAATCCTACTTTAGGAACTAGCGATTATCTTGTCGATGCAAACAATCAAATAGGGATTAATAACAGTATTGTTTATCCTGCTAAAAATGGATGTTTTAAAACATTGTTTACGGATAATGCAGAATTAGATTTTTCAAATGATGATATCGGTGGTGATTTGACAATCTCTTTTTGGTCAAAAGGGAATGGAAGTGCTGGCCAAAATACATCTTTATTGGAAGCGGTTGATTCTTTGGGAAATAGAATTATTAATATTCATTTTCCTTGGTCTGATAATACTATTTATTGGGATGCTGGATCAAATGGAAGTTATGATAGAATAAGTAAAGCGGTAAGTCCAACAATTGTTGATAATACTTGGCATCATTGGTCATTTGTAAAGAAAACGTCTACTGGATCTATGATGATTTATTTAGACGGAGTTTTATGGCATTCAGGAACAGGTTTGACAAAAAATGTTGGAAAAATTGCAAAGTTTGTTTTGGGCTCAAATGCAACAATGGCTTATAACTATCAAGGTAAAATCGATGAGTTTCAGATTTTTAAAACGGCTGTTACTGCTGCCGATATTTTAGCTTGGAAAAATAAGAAAATTGATGCAACTCATCCAAATTACATTGATTTAATGGCGTATTATGATTTCGATGATGAAAAAGTAATTAGAGATAAAAGTCCGAATAATCGTTTGGGAATGCCTTCTGAATATGGAATGATTCAATTTGATGAATTGCCTCTAGCTGGAAATATTGTTTCAGGTTTACGTCCTAATTTAGTTTTAGGTCAAGGTCCTGTAGGAAATTTAGATTCAACTTTAGTAGATATTTTAGTCGCTAATGAACCTCAAGTGATTTTTGAATTTGCCGCAACAGATAACTCATTTTCAATTGTTAATACAACTGTTGCGTATCCAGGAGGAAATAGTATTACTTATAATTATTTAGGTGCTCAAATTTCTACTACTGTAATTCCTACAAATCAATTGATAATGAATTCAGGTATTTCTTATTACCAACCTCCGTTTGATATCGTCAATGATGTTGAAATTGGACGATTTATTACCCCGTATGGAATAGGTTTTGATCTTGGTCCAAAAGGATTTTCTTGGATCTATGATGTAACAGATTATAAGCAGTATTTTCATGATGTTGTCGATTTTGCAGCACATAATACGCAAGAATTAGTAGATGTTCGATTTGCTTTTATTGAAGGAATTCCTCCAAGAGATGTTCATTTTAGACAACCTATTTGGTCTGATTTTAAAAGTTACCAGTATTCTTCTTTAGATGCAAATACTGAGTTGTATGCGAAAACAATTTCATTGTCTGATACTTCTTCCATGTTTAAAATTAAAACAAGATTAACTGGACATGGTCAGGCTGGTAATGGTGGATGTTGTGAATGGAAATCAAATGATCATAAAATTATTTTAGATGGAGTTGAACGTTTTACATGGGATATTTGGAGAGAATCTGATTGTGGAACGAATCCGAACATTGGACAAGGAGGAACATGGCCTTATGCTCGTGAAGGTTGGTGCCCAGGAGATTTAGTGCCTGAATACGAACATGAAATAACGTCATTTGTAACTCCAGGAACAGACGTTTTAATCGATTATGGAATAACAGCAATTCCTTCAAACGATGCCGCACAAGGTAGTGGGAATTACATCGCTGCAATGGATTTAATTTCCTATTCAGCTCCAAATTTTCAAAATGACGGAGCAATCGTTGATATTTTGAATCCAAATAATTATGAATATTACAGTAAATGGAATCCAACTTGTTCGAATCCAAGAATTATTATTCAGAATACTGGAGCTTTGCCAATGACATCTTGTAAAATTAGATCCTGGATTACCTACGGAGTTTGGTTAGAATATGAATGGCATGGAAATTTAGCATTTTTAGAAAAAGAAATGGTTGAAATTCCTGTAACTGATATAAATTGGTGGGGAGATTACGATGGAACGAAAATTTTCCATACACAAATGTATGATATCAACGGAACATCAAATTTAGATGAATATCAACCGAATAATGATAAGACTTCTAAATTCGATGCACCTGAATTTGTTGACGGTCCTTTTTATGTATGGTTTACTACAAATAACAAAGCTGTAGAGAACAAATACAAATTAGTAGATCAAAATGGTGCTGTAATTTTTGAAAGATTAACACTTGCAAATACGACAACCTATAAAGATACGTTTGATTTAGATCCAGGATGCTACAGTATTATTTTAGAGGATTCTGATGACGATGGAATAGGATTTTGGTATTCTTCTCAAGTTGAAGGAGAAACTAACGGACAATTTAGATTAAGAAAAGTTGGAGGAAGCATCATTGAAACATTCCCTGCTGATTTTGGTAAATACCACAGATATGACTTTTCTGTTGGTTACGCTGTTAACATTGACGAAACAAAATTAGATAACGATATTGTTATTTTTCCAAATCCAAACAATGGAATCTTTCAAATTGAATTGAGTGCCGTTATCAAAGAAAAAGCATCCTTAGAAATTATAGACATGATGGGAAGATCTATTCATTCAGAGGAAATGACAGCCAACGATTATTTTGCAGAATCTGAAATTAATTTACAATCGATTCCTGCAGGACATTATTTTGTGAAAGTAATTACGAATGATAGAGTGTTCTTAAAAGAATTTATAAAGAATTGAATTTAGAATAATTTTTTGATATTGAATGAAGATCCTATTTTAGCAGATAGGATCTTTTTTTTTGTGTTATATATTTTATTTGTGATGATTTTTTGATGTTAATTCGTTTTTGAAACGATTATTGTTTTCCATTTCCATAGAATAGGGTTTAAACCCTATTCTATGGAAATGGAAATGGAAATGGAAATGGAAATGGAAATGGAAATGGAAATGGAAATGGAAATGGAAATGGAAATGGAAATTTTAATATTTTTTTACCCATACCTAATCATAAAGAATTTTCGAACGAAAAAAAGTTGATTTTCATTAATTAATTCTCAAGTCTTAAATAAAAGTAAATTCCCTCTGTTACTTTTTATTTTTTCTGTATTAATACTATAGGATTATTATTTTCACTACTTATTCACTTAAATCTTTTAATATGGTTTTATTTTACGTATTACAATTCAGGACAGAAAGAGAATTTCAAGAATTTATTAGTGCAATACTATCACCAAGTATAATTATAACTGCTCTAATTTTGGGTTTTTTGATATGGAAATATAGTACGGAAAAAGAAGAAATAAAAAAGGGTATTCATTCCAATGATTCTAAGTTTGACACTGAAAATATTTTAAAAGCTTATATAAGTTTATCGGCATTTATGTTGAAAGGTGATCTATCTGATAATTCTACTAAAATAGCTTATATGAATAATTATTTCAAAAAAGAATTTAATGAAAATTATGTAAGTTTTAATGGAGATATCCATTCCTATTTTAAACATGAAATTAAATTAGATTCTGTTTGTGAATGGTTAATTCAGCACATAGAAATAGAAAGGTATCGATTTAAGATTGTTTCGTTTTTAACGGGTATGTCATTGACAAACGGAACAATTAAACCGAATGATTATCAATTTTTAAAAGAATTAGTTAATTTATTAAAATTGGATCAACAAGAATTTGAGTCGATGATTAATTTACGAATCAGAAACAATAATAGGGAAGAGGAATCGACTAAAAAAAGAACGAGGGTAAGGTCAAATTTTAGTAAATCAAAATCCATACTTTGCTATCAAATTTTGAATATTTCATCAACCAGTTCAATTGAAGATATTAAGAAAGCATATCGAAAATTAGTAATGAAACATCATCCTGATAAATTTGATAGTTTAGGACATAGTCAATTACGACTCGCACAAGAAAAGTTTCTTAAAATTCAAGGAGCCTACGAGTATGTAATGAAAATTAAAAGAGAAACAAGGGTTTGATTTATGGAAAACTGATAATTTCTTTTTTTGTCAAGTTACTTTTTCTACCTTTCGGTATTATTCAATAAGGAATCCTTATTTTCGTTGATTATTCCTTTAAATTTTGAATATGATATTATTTTACGTACTAAGATTTCAAACCGATCGAGAATTTCAAGAATTCTTAGGAAGTTTGGTTTTAGTTGTCATAATGAGTGGAATAATTGCGTTAACTGTTTTCTTGTGGAAAGATAGAAAAGAGACAAGAGAATGGAAAAAAGGAATATTTCCTGCTGAATTTAAATTTAACAAGGCTCATATTTTAAAAGCTTATATCAGTCTATCAGCTTCAATGATAAGACGAGATTTATCGGATAATAATTCTAAAATCACCTATATGAATAGCTATTTTAGAAAGGAATTCCCTGAAAGTAAAATAGATTTCAAAGACGATTTAAATTTCCATTTTAAATATCCAATTCAATTACATACAGTGTGCGATTGGCTAAATAAACATTTGGAAGATGATATTTACCGTCTTCAAGTGATCTATTTTTTAGCGGGTTTGTCGATGATCAACGGAACATTAAATACAAATGAATATCGACTTTTACAGCACTTAGTTATTCTATTGAAGCTAAATCAAAAGGATTTTGAATCGATTATTGCAATGTATCGCAGAACAAATAGCAAACAAAACACTTCGAATAGAAAAAGGACAAGAGTAAGATCCAGTTTCAGTCAATCAAAATCGTTGATTTGTTGTCAAATTTTGGGTGTAACGAATACGAGTACTATTGAAGAAATTAAAAAAGCATACAGAAAATTAGTGATGAGACATCATCCCGATAAATTCGAACGGGCAGGGCATGATCAATTAAAATTAGCTCAAGAACGATTTCTGAAAATTCAAGAAGCTTACGAGTATCTTGTGAAAAATCAGAAGTGAGTTTAAAAAAGTGATAATTGAATAGGATTTTTTTTAGGATTGACTTTCTTGAATTCAGTATGTAAATCATATTTTTCACGTAACTTTTGTATTCGAATATGAATGCTTTTCAAATAGTTTTCATCAACTGTAGATTTTGAATATAAGCGTATAAAATTGGTGTAAATTTCAGGAAAATTCAATTGAATTGTTTTAAAAAAAGTGGACTTAACTTCTCCTCTTAAAAACAAAACACTTGTCACTACATTGTCTATTTTATTTTCTTTGGCCAAACGAAAAATAGCCTCTAAATTTTCATCAGTATCACTTATAAGTGGAATAATAGGCATAAACCCTAGAGTCGTACTTCTGCAAATCCCATTGAATTTCGCTAACATTTCTATTCTTTCCAAGCCAGATGATGCTCCTGGTTCAATTATTTTTCGAATTGATTCGTCTAAAGTTGAGATGCTTGTTGCAATATCAACTGTTGTAATTTTTGATAAATCCTTTATTATCTCAAAATCTCTCAATATGAGACTCGATTTCGTTTGAATAAATAGTGGGTTTTTATATTTCTTTATGACTTCATAAATTTTAGGAAGCAACTCATATTTTTTTTCGATATGTTGGTATAAATCGGTTGTACCACCAATTTTAATTTGCTCTTTATTCCATTTTTTTTGCTTGAATTCTTGTTCTAAACATTCAGCAGCATTTATTTTGACCAGAATATCTTTAAAAAAATCATTTAAGCCTAAGTATTTATGAGCATATTGAGCGAAACAGTATTTACAGCCAATTGTACAACCTCTGTATGGATTTAAATCCCAATTTGTTGGAAATGAATCTTCATGAAAGCTTAGTACTTTTTTCGATTGTATTTCTTGGATCATAATTTATAAAAAAAAGCTGATTAAATTCTATCGAAAGATAACATTAATCAGCTAAAGCTATTCTATTATTTAGATTGAGGAGCAGGAATTACTCCTAATTGAACCATCAATCCAAAATTGTTGGTTGTTTGCCATTCAGAAACTACCTTTCCATTTTTTATTTCCCTCATAAATTGTCCAGTTCCAATAACTCGTTTGCCAGTTGCGGGAATTCCGATAAAAGGTCCGGAATTAGTCATTTCATTCGTATAATCAATTGCAACAAAATTGTTTTCTTCAATAACTCTTAAAAATTTCATGTCCATTTCTGTCATTGAAGTACACAAGATGTTTTTCATAAAGTACATATATTCACTTTTATTCATTGCAGGACGACCATCTCCGATATAGGTAAAAGTTTCATCCAATAATAAATCTACTTTTTCCCAATTCCCCTTCATAATTGCTTGTGATAAACCTAATGCTATTTCTTTGTTTACTGATTTCATACAGTTTGTTTTTTAATTGTTAAGTATAATTGTTTTTCCTAAATTCTTTTCACCATTTTCCATTCTGTTATAAACTTCTAATGAATCTTTAAAATCATATATTTTACCTATAACAGGGTTTATTTTTTCTTGTTTTAGTAGCTTAGACATTATTTCTAATTTTTCAGTTGATGCTTTTGCTATCACAGATTTAACCTTTTTTCCAGAAAAAATATTTTTAATTGACCCAAAAAGTAAATTCACGATAGTTGGATTAAGTTCTAAAAAAATACTTTTTGAATTCATGATTTTTTTACTTTCCCCAAAATTTAAATTACCAGCTGTATCAAAAATGACATCAAATTTTGATTTTGAATCTAAAACATTGGATTTTGTAAAATCAATTACATGATCAACTCCAATTTTTTTCGCTGTCTCAATATAGGAAGAGCTACATGTTCCTGTTACGATTGCACCATTTGCTTTTGCGATCATTCCTGCAAATTGTCCAACTCCACCTGTACATCCATTAATTAAAACAGATTGTCCAGATTTAATTTTAGCATTGTCAACTAAAGCAGTTAAAGAAGCAATGCATGCCATTGGTAAAGTTGAAGCATTTTCAAAACTTACATTTTCTGGTTTTAAAGTAGTTAACGTCTCATCTGCTAGAAAAAATTCAGCAATACTTCCAACCATATTGTACGGTAACCAACCAAAAACTTCATCTCCTTTTTTTAATTTTGAAGAATTGCTTCCCACACTTTCAATTATACCCGAAAAATCAAGTCCAAGACCTTTTGGAAATTTTTTATCCATAAACAATTTCATCTCTCCGTTCCTAATTTTCCAATCAACAGGATTAATTGAAACAGCTTTCATTTTAATTAATAATTGTTTATCTGAAGGAACAGGAGCTAAGATATCAACCCATTGCATCTTATCCTGACCTCCAAAAGAATTATACTTAATTGCTTTCATTTTATTTTTAATTTATTAATTATGATACAAATATCTCGTGAATACTTTCTTAATGCAATACACTACCCAAAAATAAAGTACTAACTTTTTGGATAGTACAATAGCCACTTTCTAAAAAGGAAGTACAAACTATTTGGAAAGCAATTTTAAAATATCTTATTTTACCATATCAATAATTTATAATGTATATGAAATAAGCCATGAGAGAAAAACGTCACCAACACCGATGAATTTTAAATGGCGATACCATATGATAATTAAAAACAAATAAAATACATATGAAATAAGCCATGATCGAAAACGTCACAAACACCGATGAATTTTAAATGGCGATACCATATGATAATTAAAAAACAATAAAATACATATGAAACGATATAATTTAGATGGAACTTTTTTCTATTGCCCAGTTGATTTAACTTTATCTATTATTGGAGGAAGATGGAAGTCACTAGTTTTTTGGAATTTAAGAAATGGTCCAAAACGCTACGGAGAGATGAAAAAAATATTGGTTACGATCAATGATAAAATGTTGACACAAGTTTTAAGAGATTTAGAAAAAAATGGAGTAGTAGATCGAAAAGTATTTGATGTAATACCTCCAAAAGTTGAATATACTTTAACAAAAGAAGGCGAAAAATTATTGCCAATTATGAAACTAATGGCAGATTGGGGAGACAAGTATGAAGTTAAGTGATTTATGGTGAACACGTTTTAATTAAAATAATTTGAGCTTTTGTACTTTCAGTTAATTTACATTTAAATCAAAAGTTATTATGTTTAAAAATGAAGATAAACGTTTTGTATTTTAACCAAATATGATCAAATAAAAACGATCAAAACAAAAATAATTCCTACATTTGATGATTCAATAAATTAGCAGTGAGCGAAGAACCTGAAAATACTGATTCAGATCAAATTATATTTCATCAACCTGAAAAGAAACGTAATCGTTTTAGAAGGTTTATTCGTTTTTCCTATTTTACATCCTTACATATTTTAGCGGCAGGAGCATTGTTTGCAATTGGAACGGCTCTAGCTGTTCATTTGAAATGGACAAATACCGCAGGAAAAGAAGATTTGAACAGTCGATATTTTTCTAAAATGGCTGATAAATACAATCAAGGTTTTAGAACAGATAGTGTCTCGGTTGCAAAATACGAATACATTATGTACCGTCAATTGGGGATTTTACACAAATATTATCCTACCAATGCAAAAACGATTTTAGAAGCTTATCACCAAAGTAAAGATGTAATTACTGCATTAAGAATGTTAGATGCCGTAAAGCTAAACATGGTTAAAAACAAGATGTATCAAAAGGAAATCTCCCAAGTTAAATGGGATAAAGGTGTCTTAGATTTATCAGTTTTTGCATGGTCTAATTACAAAGAATGGAAAGAGTTTTGTAAAGTTATTAAAGCTGATAAAGCTGCCATCGATTCAGTTTCATTATTAACAGGAGTTGAATCACGTATGATTGTCATGTGTTTAGTTGGTGAACAAGTCCGTATGTTTAATTCCGGACGAGAAAAATTCAAGAAATACGTTACGCCTTTTAATCGTTTAATACTTCCAACAAATAGGGGATATGGCGTTACTGGAATCCTTCAAAACACGGCTTTAAAGATTGAACAAAATTTATTTGATACGAAAAGTCAATTTTATGCTGGAGATTATTTTCAAAAGTGTTTGAATTTAAAAGACTCTTTTCCTGAGTTAGTGAATGACACCATTGAAGCTCATAAATTCATAACGATTCAGCGTTTAATGAAAAGAGGCGATCATTTTTATTCGTATTTATACACTGCCTTTTTCTTACGTCAATTTCAAGCGCATTGGGAGCGAAATGGTTTCTCATTATCAAATCGCCCAGAAATTTTAGGTACATTGTATAATTTAGGTTACCAAAAAAGTAAACCAAAGAAAAATCCAAGTGTTGGAGGTTCTAATTTTATCGTAGGTAATAAAGATTATACATTTGGCGGATTGTGCTATGAATTTTATTACAGTGGTGAATTACAAGATTTATTTCCATTGACTGGAAGAGGATTTATTCCTGTCAAAGAATTGATAGAGAAGAATAAGAATCTAGATGAAGTAATTAGGCTTAGATTAGAAGCTGAAGAGAAATTGAGGTTGGAGAATGAGAAATTGGAATTAGTGGATTGATGCAAAACACTATTCGTTTAATTTTTATTAAAAATAACCACCATGAGAAATATACTATCCTTGGGAATCATCATACTTCTTTCAGCATGTAGTAACTTACGTTCTAGAGATAATCAAAATATTAAAATCATTATTTCTTTAGAAAATAAGATTCAAAATTCAAATGTATCAGAATGTGAAAAAAGTCTATCAATTTATAGGGATATAGCAGAAATCGGGAGAGATAAGACTCGAAAAATTAATTATTTAACTTTTTTAGAAGATCAAATGCTGTCAATAGATAGCTTGTCCAACCAATTGATTACAGAAATTGACGGAATCAAAAAGATGCTCTTTAAAAATGGGAACGAGAAAGTCAAATTGAATGAAATAAAACTTAGTAAGTTTAGAGGTCAAATATTGAGTTATAATTTACATGAAGTAGTTGATAAATTAAACTTAAATCCATGTGAAGATGTACTATTCAATCAAAAAAAGGGAGAAGCGCTTTGGAAGAATTACTCCCTTTTTGTAAAGAATCTTTTAAGGTTAACTGCTACTTATTCAGTATATAACAACCATTTCTCATTTTCACCAAGATCTAATTATGAAGGAAATTCGTTTGAGGATAAATTAAAAAACTTCAAAAAACATTTATCATCTTCAAAAGCAAATTTAAACGACGATGAATCTGTTTTAAAACAATTATATGCAGACTTATACAGACCGGAATTTACCTTAAATGAAGACGACGAAACAGTAAGTTTGAATGAATTCCTATTTAAAAAAACAACACTGATTGAAGCTATTTCTATTTTAACGAATCTTCAAAATGACATCTTAAAAGCAAAGAATACATCGTTGCAACACATTCAATATAGAATAACCTCGTGTAGAGAATATCCATTTGATACTTTTATTCCAATTATTACAGGTCCTTCAGCGGTTAAAGTAGGAGAGGATGTTGAAATATTTGTTCGGTTTGGAGCTTATGATTCTAATGAAAATCCCATGTTAACAAGTTCAGGAGGTACAGTTTGGTGCGATGGTGATGGAGCCGGCACAATTAAGTTTAAAGCTAAAAAAGGAATGAATAAATTTAATGGTAAAATATTAATTAAACTTAAATCTGGAGAAATTCGTTCTAGACCTTGGGAATGGAGTGTTTATGGAGCTGAATAAAAACGCTTTGATTAAGTATTTAAAAATTAGGCTATCAAAACTTAGTTAAAATTAAAAAAGCAATACCAAACTAAATAAAAAAACCTAAAATCATCTGTTCCTGAAAAAAAATAGCCATTCCTAAAAAACTAACTTCTAATTTGAACTAAAATAGAGAGTATTGTATTCAAATTAGAAAATAGTTAAAAATGAAAAAAATGAATACTCTAAAAAGAGGGATTTTAAGTTTAGCCTTACTAAGTGGCTTTTCTTCAAATGCCCAAAATCTGGTAATGAATGGTGATTTCGAAAATCTAAATCCTTACGGCATAAGCCATATTGT
>CANJKA010000088.1 GCA_947474675.1 Flavobacteriales bacterium | reverse complement strand
TCTACTAGTAAACATTCTATAAGGCTCTTCGGTACCTTTTGTAATCAAATCATCAATTAAAACACCAATATAAGCATCACTTCGACTCAAAACAAAAGGATCTTTACCAAAAACTTTATTGTGAGCATTTATACCAGCCATTAAACCCTGACAAGCAGCCTCTTCGTAACCAGTAGTCCCGTTAATTTGACCCGCAAAATACAATCCAGAAACAAGTTTAGTTTCTAAAGTATGTTTTAATTGAGTAGGAGGAAAATAATCATATTCAATAGCATAACCAGGTCGAAACATTTTTACATTTTCAAAACCCGGAATAGTTTTCAAAGCTGCCAATTGAACATCCTCAGGTAAAGAAGTACTAAAACCATTAACATATATTTCACAAGTTTGCCAACCCTCAGGTTCAACAAAAATTTGATGTCTGTCTTTATCAGCGAAACGATTTATTTTATCTTCTATACTTGGACAATAACGAGGCCCAGAACTTTTAATAGAACCATTAAACATAGGTGAACGATCAAAACCAGTTCTCAACATTTCATGAGTAGAAATATTTGTATAAGTAATATAACAAGGACGTTGTTGAGACAGGGGAGAAGTTTGATTAGAATAGCTAAACTTAGATGGTTTATCATCGCCTGGCTGTATTTCCATCTTGGAATAATCCAAAGATCTTCCATCAACACGTGGAGGAGTTCCTGTTTTCATACGACCAGTTTCAAAACCTAACTCAACAAGATCTTCAGTTATTCCAACAGAATTAGATTCAGCGGCACGACCACCCCCGAAATTCTTTTCACCCATATGAATCAAACCATTCAAAAAAGTTCCATTCGTCAGAACAACACTCTTACCAAAAACATCAACTCCTAAAGAAGTACGAACACCAACAACACAACCATCAACAACAATCAAACCACAACAGCTATCTTGCCAAAAATCAACATTTAAATTTCTTTCTAAAAGCAATCTCCACTCCTCAGCAAACAACATTCTATCATTTTGAGTACGAGGCGACCACATAGCAGGACCCTTTGACATATTTAACATTCTAAACTGAATAGCACTTTTATCACTAACAATACCAGAACCACCGCCTAAAGCATCAATCTCACGAACAATTTGACCTTTTGCAACACCACCCATAGCAGGATTACAACTCATCTGAGCGATTGTATTCATATTCATTGTAATCAACAAAACAGAACTACCAAGCTTACCAGCAGCATTAGCGGCCTCACAACCAGCATGACCACCACCAACAACAATTACATCATAATTTTTTAACATATCCACAAGTGTTTCACGTGAAACAAAGTTACCACGATTTAATTGAGAAAAAAAATAGCCTCTACGAGGCTAAGTATTAATATGTTTCACGTGAAACATATTTATTTAAATAAAAATCTTCCTTTTGCCTCATCAAGAGTGAATCTTCTTCTGATTTATCTTTATATCCACACAAATGCAAAACACCATGTACGATAACACGATATAATTCGTTCATAAAATTTACCTTATTATCTAAAGCATTTTCTTCAACTCTGTCTTTTGATATAAACAAATCTCCAAAAACGTTAATACCAACACAATAATCAAAAGTTATAATATCAGTATAATAATCGTGATTCAAAGATTCAATATTAATATTTAAAAGATGAGAATCAGAACAAAAAATTAAATTAACTTCTTGTAAAACCAAACCCTCGTCTTCACAAACGCCTGATAACCAAACAGTTAAAATTTTTTCATTCAAACCATCAAATGATACATCCTCAAAATTTATAGAAATCATTTTTTAAAATAAATATTTACAACTCTACCATGATCATCATATTCAATCTCATCTGCTAAACTTCTCATAAGAAAAATACCTCGACCGTTTTCTTTTTCTATATTTTCAGGAGAAGTTGGATCAGGTAAATTATCATAATCAAAACCACGCCCATTATCTTTAACAGTAAAACAAAATTCATTGGGTTGATCGCCAACAGAAACAAAAACAGATAATTCCTTACTAAAAAGATTTCCGTGTTGAATAGCATTATTAACAGCTTCAGTAACAGCTATTAAAACGTTTCCATAGTAATCTTCAGGCACACCAATTTCATTACAAACCTTATCAACTAAAGACTCAACTTTAGAAACTGACTCAAAATCAGAGGGTATAGAAATAGAATCAACAATAGTAAAACCTTCTCTCATAAAATTCAAATAAAAACAAATAATCAATTAACTCGATTGAAATATTCATTTGCTTTATCTTTATAATACTTACGATATAAAGGATCTACAGAACGTAATAATTCAATTTGATTGAGCTTTAACTTCGTATACTCATCAAATCTAATTTTGTTACTAAAATTTTGATTTTTTCCTTCTTTTGACTCTCTTTTTTCTTCAAAACCGCGTTCCATAAGCGCTTTTTCAGATTCTAGCAATCTAGTCATTATGTTTTTCTGACGTTTTATTAAATCAGCAGAAAAGTTTTTATTAATTAAATCTTTTTCTTGTTTTTCAAGCTCTTCAATAAGAGGATTTAGTTTGTTACCAGTTCCTTTACCATCTTTATTAAGATCTTTTCTCATCTGTTCTAAACGTTGTCTCATAGCTGCTTGTTGAGCTGCCATCTTAGCTGTTTCTTTATTTCCCATACCTGGTAAACCAGAACCTTCTGAACCACCCGATTTATCACCCGGTTTTTTACCACCTGGATTAGATCCTTTTTCCATTTGTTCCAATTGCTTTTTAAGCATTTCTTTCATATCACCAGGACTACCTCCAGAACCAGGCTTAGGTTTTCCTTTTCCACCGGGATTTTCACAAGAACCATTACCTTTAGATTGACTTTTCATTTCTTGTTGCATGCTTTCTAAAGCCTCATTTAAAAGCAAAGCAAGATTATTGTAAGAAGTCATTATAGATTGCTGATGGACACCTAATGCACGCTTTTCATGCTCATCAACATTCTCTATTGTCAAACTAAAATTAGATTTTAAATCATTTAATTCTTTGTCAATAAAACTAGCAATTTTTGGTTGACGTTTTGCAAGAGCTTCTAAACTATCATTAACAACACGTGTGTCATCAACAATGGATCTTTGTTTACGTCCATACTTTCTATAAGCAGGGTCATTATTACCAACGTTAGCAAAACGAAACATAACCTCTTCTTGATCGAAACTTAAAGTCATTAAGTTTTCAAGGATACCTCGTAAAGTATTAATATCTTCCTCTTGTTCCTTCTTATTTGCTTCTTTCTGCATTTGATCTAACGTTTCAGCCATTTTCATCATATCATCTGCAGCAGATTTTTGACTACTTCCTGCTTTTTTAGGCTTACCACCACCAATTTCATCTGAAGATTTTTTCATTTCTTCAGATATTTTCTCCTTTTGTTGTTCTTGATTTCCTAAATCCATAGGTTTAGACAAAGCTTCATTTAAATTGTCCATTTCCTCCATCTTCTTCTTTAAATCATCGAACTTTTTATTTAATTCTTCTTGCTTTTCCAATGCTTTATCTTTAGAAATGGCATCTTTAGAGATCTCATCTTTTAAATCCTTCTGATCGTCGGATAGAGCTTTTAATTCCTTTTCAATATCATCTATTTTTTCATTAACTTGAAGCTTTTTAAGCATCTCGAGACTTCTGTCCAATTGCTTTTTCATGTCCTCGGAAGAAGTCTTAATATCATCTAAATTCTCCTTTATTTCTTCTTTATTAGCGTCCTTATTCATTAATTTCTCTAACTTTTCTAAAAGATCTTTTAATTCATCATCCATCAATTCCTCCAACAAATCGTTGATCAATTCTTGTTTTTCCAACAACTCTTTATCAATTTCAGACAGTTGATTTTTCTCATCCGAACTTTGTTCCATTTGTTCTTGAAGCTTTTCTAAAGATTTTTGCAGAGATTTTTGTTCTTCTTTTAATTGCTGAACTTGATTCATTTTATTAAAATCTTTACCTTTAGTATTCATCAATTCTTTCTTAAGACGATCTACATCTTTTTGAAATTCCTGAGCCTTCTTTAAAATATCACTTAAAGATTCCTTCGTTTCCTCTTGTTCAAAATTACGTTTATCATTTAATTCTTCTAATGAGGGTAATTTATAGGAGAAAATTTGACTTTTGGTAATTTTGCTTCCATGAACACCATCATTGTCAGAAACAACAAAATAATAATCTATTTTGTCATTAATCTTAACATCTTCACGTCTAAAATCAACAGCAAAATCAAAAGGCATTTCAGTTCCAGAAACCTTAGATACATTCATCGAAACTTCTCGTTTTTTACCATTTTCACTTTCAACAGTATAAACAAATTTCAAAGTATTCAACCCATAGTCATCTGCAATAGATCCATTAAAATAACGTAAACCATCAGAAACAGAATCTTTTCTTTCGTCAACTAAAATTGAAGGATAGCTGTCTTTAATAACGTCAACAAAAAATCCAGAAGTATCAATTTTATTGCTCTGAGAATTTGTTAATTGAATTTTAACGCGAGATGAATTAAGAATTTTTTTCTTAACTATAAAACCCTTAGAAGTAAATAAATCAACCTTATCATTAAAAGAGAAAAGAACTTTACTCGTATTCTTTGTTAAAACACTCCATTCAATAAAGGTGCCCTCTGGAACTGAAATGTCACCAGCATTAGCAATAACCTCAGGTTGGCGACCAAGGTAAAGAGGAAAAACAAGAGTTGCTTGAAATTTACCAATTGTAGATTTTTGAAGAACATTAACAGAATATACTTTACTTTTAAAATCATTTCCTTCAAAAAAGAAAGTGGTATTAGGTTGTACTTTCTTTAAAATAGCGAGAGAAGAATTTTTACCCGTTTGATTCATAAGAACTTTGCCTTGAGTACTCACTAAATAAACTTTATTAGGAAACTGAGAACCAGAAAGACGTAAATTAAGTTCCAAATCGTCACCTTCATATACCGTTAAATTATTCGTCACCAATAAAAAATCAAATGGAGAAACTGGTTTATATTCGTTAGAATAATTAATAACTCGATCAGAACCTTGAGTTAATAAACGAGGGGCAAATAAAACAATAGCAAATAAAACTAAAAACAAAGGAATTAGATATTTAGCATACTTCTTATTTTCTTTAATATTAACAGCTGAAGTAAAGGGAATAACATTTAAAGAAGTAGATCTTTGAGCAACACTTGCTCTAATCAATTCAAAATTACCTTCATTTTGAGAAAGAGAATCATTTAACTGCAAAGTGTTTAAAAGGCGGTCAGAAATTGTTGGGAAAAAAGTTCCAATAATTTGAGAAGCTTGATATCTATCTATTTTTTTTCCAAGAGAAAACAAACGAGATAAAGGAATAATAATATATCTTATTAATACAAAAAGATTCAAAGAAATAAAGCTAAAAAATAAAATAGTTCGAATAAATGTTCCAAATTGAGCGAAATATTCCAAAGAAGTAGTTGATAAAAAAGAAAATAAAAAAATTGCTAAAAACAAAAGCAAACCCTTAATCATTTCATTTCTATAATACTTACGAATAAACGCATCTATTTGTTCAATTAACTTATCAAAAGATCCCATAATTAATTCTTATTTAATCAACTTACTAAAGTATAACATTTTTATAAAAAAATAGTACAAAAAAAGAAAAGTAAGATTTTTTAACAGAATTTATATAACTGTAAAAACAGTATAAAAAAATAAAAACAGAAGTGAAAAACAGTAAAAACAAGCAAAAAATAAAAACTAAAAGAGCAAAGTGGTCGACCGTCATTTATCTTGTGTCTTAAAATCTAAAAAACTACCTTTGTGGAAAATTACAAATATGTCTGAAAAACCAGTAAGAGTTAGATTTGCACCGTCACCAACCGGACCATTACATATGGGGGGAGTTAGAACGGCTTTATATAATTATCTTTTTGCAAAAAAATACAACGGTACTTTTATAATTAGAATTGAAGATACTGATCAAACGAGATTTGTAGCAGGAGCACAGGATTATATAATGGAATCTTTAAAATGGTGTGGAATAATGCCAACTGAAGGTCCAGGATTAGGTGGAAATTATGGTCCATACGTACAATCTGAAAGAAAAGAAATGTACAAACCATATGCTGAAAAATTAATTGCCAACGAAAGTGCATATTATGCATTTGATACACCGGAGGAATTAAACTTAGTAAGAGAGCAGGCAAAAGCTATGGGAATGCCAAACTGGCAATATAATGGTGTTACACGAGTTTCTTTAAAAAACTCATTAACTCTTCCTGCAGATGAAGTAGCACAGAGATTAAAAGATGGAGAACCATACGTAATACGTATGAAAATGCCAAGAAATAGAGACGTTCGTTTTGAAGACTTAATAAGAGGGTGGGTTGTCGTAAATACTAATAACATAGATGACAAGGTATTGTTTAAAAGTGATGGAATGCCAACATATCACTTAGCAAACATTGTTGATGACCATTTAATGGAAATTAGTCATGTTATTAGGGGTGAAGAATGGTTGCCGTCAGCACCGCTTCACGTATTGTTATATGAAGCATTCGGTTGGGAATCACCTCAATTTGCACATTTACCATTATTATTACGTCCAGATGGTAACGGTAAGCTTTCTAAAAGAGATGGTGATCGCTTAGGATTTCCTGTATTTCCATTAGAATGGATAACTGAAGAAGGAGAGCTATATTCAGGATACCGAGAAAAAGGATATATCCCTGAGGCTTTTATAAATATGCTTGCTTTTTTAGGCTGGAACCCTGGTACAACACAAGAAATATTCTCTTTAAATGAATTAACAGAAGCTTTTACCTTAAATAGAGTAGCAAAAGCAGGTGCAAAATTTGATGCAGAAAAAACAAAATGGTTTCAACAAACGTATTTAAGAGCAAAATCTGATATAGATTTAGGAAAATTATTAGCTTTAGAATTAACAGAAAAACATGACCTTTCTGAGTTAACAGCTATTTGTAAACTAATGAAAGAGCGTGCAACATTTGTTAAAGATATACCCGTAGAAGGAGCTTATTTATTTTCTCGTCCAACAAACTACGATCAACAAACAGTTGAGAAAAAATGGAAAGAAGAAACAACACCATTAATGAATGAATGGTTAGAGTCACTTTCATCGATTTCCCCATTCGACGCAATTACAATAGAAAATACTTTTAAATCATTTTTAGAAGTAAAAGAAATGGGTATTGGTGCAGTTCTTCCAAACTTTAGATTATTATTAACAGGAAACGGAACAGGACCAAGCATGTTTGATATTTCTGCATTTTTAGGAAAAGAAGAGTGTATAGAAAGAATGAAAATTGGTTTAGAAAATATAATAGCATTAAAAGCATAAATAAAGACATTAGATTAATAGACAAGAGATAATAGGCCTGAATAATTAGGACTATTATCAATTTGTCTAAAGTCTAATATCTAAACATCTAATGTCTAGAAATGAAACATACAATAGAAGTAAACGGAATTAAAATCTATGCATTTCACGGATGCTTACCAGAAGAAGAAAAAATCGGAGGTAATTACAAAGTTGATATTTCGTTACAAACAAATTTTACTGAAGCATCACAAACAGACGAACTAATTAAAACGGTAGATTATGTTGATATCAATAAAATCGTTTGTGAGGAGATGGCTATTCGTTCAAAACTTATAGAACATGTAGGGCAAAGAATATTTACACGTATTAAAAAAGAAGTGAAAAACGTTGACTTTTTAATTGTGAAAATTATTAAAATTAGTCCTCCAATAAATGGAGATGTAGAAAACGTTGCAATTATTATAGAAGAATAGCTGTTTTTTTAAAATTATTGCTACATTTGTAAAACAATAGGGTCTCATGGCCGAGTGGCTAGGCACCGGTCTGCAAAACCGTCTACAACAGTTCGAATCTGTTTGAGACCTCTAAAAATAAAAACCCTTAACTAAATGTTAAGGGTTTTTTTAGGTATTAACTATAAATCAAGATTTTATGAGATTTTATTTTCTGCTATTATTATCTATATTTTTATCAAATCAATCTGTTAAATCACAATATTTAAATCAAGATGACAGAAAAATGTATGCCGATACTAATTTCAACACTCTTTTTACAGGTGAGGTAATTTCAAACTACGAAAATGGAATTATAAAAAATAAATGGAATTATAAAGATGGAATTATTAACGGTGAGTCTGTTTTGTATTATGAAACAGGTCAAATTTTTCATAAATGGTATTATGAAAATGGAGTGCCGCAAGGAGAATCTATTCAATATTATCAAAACGGACAAATAAAAGAAAAAGGGAATTATTCTAAGGGTCTAGGACAAGGTGAATTTTGTTATTACAATGAAAATGGAAGAATAAAAGAAAAAGGAAACTATATTGACGGTAATAAAACAGGAGTTTACTATGAATATTACGATAATGGCCACGTATTCATAAAAAAATCATATACTGATGGATTGCTTGATGGAGAATATATTCAATATAACGACTTAGGTAAAGTTGAAAAGAAAGAAGTTTTAATAAATGGAGAAACGCACGGAGAGTCAACCATTTACTATTCAACAGGGATTATTAGAAATACATTAAGTTATATTAATGGAATACCAGATGGTGAATCTATATTTTATACACCAAAAGGGCATATGTTTAAAAAAGAAACATATAAAAATGGCGAGTTAAATGGTCCCATTATTATTTATGGGAAAAAAAAGGGGAAAATTAAGTCTACATTAATTTATAAAAACGGCGTATTACAACCTTAATTTTTTTTAATAGTTAATTATTATTACATTTAAATAAAATACTACGACTATGAAATACATTATTTCATTTCTTCTTTTTTTTAATTGTTTTCCTAGTAAAACTTTTGCTCAGTTATATAACATTTCTGATAGCACCTATTATACAGATTCAACATTTTCTATTAAATATGCAGGAACAGCCGAAGTAAACTTTGAAAACGGTAAATTAAAAAGTTCAAGAACATATATAAATGGAAAAGCACATGGCGAATTTATTTCGTATTATGAAAACGGAAAAATAAACTCTAAAAGTAATTATGTTAACAATATAGAACAGGGAGAATGTGTTTTATATTTCGAAAATGGAACTACTTTATATAAAATTAATTTAAAAGATGGAGAACTACAAGGCCCCTATTTTTTATATTTTAGTAGTGGTACAATTTATCAACAAGGAACTTATGTAGATGGTGAAAATGGAGGTGAATGGACAGAATATTACGAAAATGGAAGCGTTCGGTTCAAATACAATTATATAAAAGGAAAACAAAACGGAGAAAGTTTATCCTATTATAGTAACGGAAAAATTCAAAACAGATGCTTTTTTGTGGATGGTTTATTAGATGGTGAATGTATTAATTATTATGAAACTGGAAAAATAAAGAACACTTTTATATACCAAAATGGTCAATCTGACGGAGAGTTTGTTTCATATTATGAAAATGGAAAAGTATCAAATTCAAAATATTACATCCATGGAAAACTAAACGGTACAGAAATTTCTTATTATGAAAACGGACAAATAAGATACAAAAGAAATCTTATTGAAGATTTAATTCACGGGAAAGTTGTTTATTATACTGAAAATGGAAAAAAAGACTGTACTGAAAATTATATTTTAGGGAAAGAAATTAATAATTAATTCCTACTAATTGTTAAAAAATTATATTCTGAAATTTCTTGTCCTAAATTATCTAACGCTGTTATAATATACACATATTTTCCTTCTTCAACCATCTCACCATTTAATTTAATACCATCCCACTTAATAGAAGGGTCATCAGATTTAAAAATAACATTATTTTTAGAATCAAAAACAACGAGTGAAAAATTAGTTAAACCATTTGATTCAATATAAAACAAATCTGCTTTTCCATCATTATTAGGTGTAAAAACATTAGGAAGGTTTAATTTTACAGAACTTTTATTTTCATAAACAAACAACTTTTCATCAACTAAAGGTGTTACGATTTTAGAGTTGATGTTTTCAATTATATTAGAAACTAAAGGTTCTTCAATTACATTTTCTAAAGGAGGTTCAATACTACTCTTTAAAGTATTAGTAGGAATATAAAAAGGTGTTAATTCTTCAAACACATCTCCAAACTGGCTTGTTATAATCTTATTTAATGGTGCTACTTTAAAGTCAACTTTCTTTATTACGTTTGTCTTTTTTAAAGAAGTTGTTTCAATAGTTGTTGACGAGGTAAAGTTTAAAGGGGTTTCAACAGCTAATTTATTCTCTTTCACAATTTGACCAACTTCCGTTTTAGAAGGATATAATAAAATAGTACCGCCAACAATAGCTGCAGAAATAGACCCTCCAATAATAAGTTTAGATAAAACTGACATACCCGAAGCAACACTTGATGCTGTAGTAGTAACAATTTGAGAAGAAATAGAAGACCAAAGCTCTGGTCTAACCGGTGCTTCAAAATTTCCTAATTTCTCAGAAAAAACGTCTTTAAATAAATCTTTATCTTTCATGACCCATCAATTCTAATTTTCCTCTTAAGTACCCTTTAGCTCTTAAATATTGAGATTTTGAGGTACTTTCACTTATTCCAAGAGTCTTAGCAATATCATTATGGCTATAACCTTCGATTGCAAACATGTTAAAAATCACTTTATAACCATCTGGCATTGAATTAATCAATAAAAGAAGGTCATTCGCATTTAATTGTTCAATAATAAAATCATTTGAACCCATCTGAAAATCAACTTTATCAATTGAAATATCTTTCAAAAATTTAGTGTTTTTTCTAATTGAATCCAATGAAGTGTTCACCATAATTCTTCTTATCCAACCTTCAAGAGAACCATCACATGAAAAATCAGTTATTTTAGTAAAAACTTTTATAAATCCCTCTTGTAAAACATCTTCTGCTTCCTCCAAATTAGAAGAATATCGAAGACAAACACCTAACATTTTTTTTGAAAATTTATCAAACAACAAACGCTGTGCTTTTGCATTTCCTTTCGAACATTCTTTTACTAATGTAATATCATCCATATCAAACACAACAGAAAATAGACGAAAGACGTGTTAATAAAGTTGCATTTAGATAAAATATCATAAAAAAATATTTATTTTAGTCGTGAAAATTGAAAATTTATAATGAAAATATTACTTATTTGTTTCTTATTTGTTAGTAATGTACTATTTAGCCAAAATATTCATTTAAAAAAAGGAGAATGGTCTGCACATCTTCAGTTAAATAAAAAAGATAAATTACCTTTTAAATTAATAATTAATAAAATTAATAAAAAAACAATCTTTTCCATACAAAATGGGGAGGAAATAATTCAATTAACTAATTCAAGAATACATCAAGACACATTAATAATAGATTTTCCCACTTTTAATTCATCTATTCATTTTTCAATAAAAAACAGTAAAAAAATTGTTGGTTATTGGCAAAACTATAATAAAGGTAGCAATTACAAAATTGAATTTCAAGCACATTATGGTTATACAACTCGCTTTGAATCTAATTATTCAACAAGTTTAAAAAATGTAAATGGTAACTGGAAAGTTAAATTAGATTGCAATAGTCCTGGAGAATACCTAGCTTTAGGAATATTCAAACAATCAAATAATAAATTAAATGGGACTTTTTTAACTGAAACAGGAGATTATCGGTTTTTAGAAGGAAATCAATTTGAAAATTCTTTCTTTCTTTCTTGTTTCGATGGATCCCATGCTTTCTTATTTACTGCTATATCAAAAAATGATTCATTAATAGGCCGATTTTTAAGTGGTAATCACCATCAAGAAAATTGGAATGCCATAAAAGATGAACAATTTCAACTGCCTAGTCCTGATTCATTAACAAAAATTAAAAATAATAATTTATTCTCTTTTGAATTAAAAGATTTAGATGGAAATCAATTTATTTTTCCAAATTCAAATTATAAAAATAAAGTTGTTATTATACAAATAATGGGAACTTGGTGTCCTAACTGTATGGATGAAACACGATATTATAAAGAATTGTATACTAAATATCATGCACAAGGCTTAGAAATAATTTCTGTTGGATATGAAGTTGGTGAAAACTTTGAAGATTTTTCTAAAAAAATAAAATTGTTAAAAGAACGTCTAGATTTAAATTTTACTTTTTTGGTTGGTGGCTCAGCAAGTAAAAATTTAGCATCTGAACAATTTTCAATGTTAAATGAAGTCATTTCTTTTCCAACTTCAATATTTATAGGAAAAGATGGAACTGTAAAAAGAGTACATACTGGATTTAATGGACCAGGAACAGGATCATATTATAATGAATACGTTGAAAAAACAAATAAATTAATTGAAGAAATGTTAAAAATGTAATTGTTAAATTGTAGAGAAGCGATTAATCACGTCTCTACAATTTAACAATTACAATCGCGTCTCTAGAATAATTTTAACATGATATCTTATCAACTCTATTTTGATGTCTACCACCTTCAAAAACAGTATTAAAAAAAATGTCAACTATTTGTAAAGCTTCTTCTGAAGAAATAAAACGAGCTGGTAATACTAAAATATTTGCATTATTATGAAGTCGAGCTAATTCCGCTATTTCCGCTTTCCAACATAAAGCACTTCTTACACCTTGATGTTTATTAGCTGTCATATTAATACCATTACCAGAACCACAGATTAATATACCTTTAATATCTTTATTTTCTTCAACCATAGAAGCAACAGGGTGAGCAAAATCTGGATAATCGACACTATCATTTGAATAACATCCAAAGTCTTTTAATTCAAAACCTTTCTCAGTTAAATAAATTTTAACTATTTCTTTTAATTCAAAACCTGCATGATCTGCACCAATTGGAATAATATTTGTCATTTTTATTTTATTAAAATTTACTATAAACTTATTAATTTGTAATTTTAAAAATAATATAAAATCACATTATTACAAAGTTAATCTATATTAACAATTAGAACAACATTTAAACAATCACCTTTTTAAAATAAAAATTATACATTAATAATCAGGTGATTATAAAAAATATTATAAACTAAATAAAATTAAAAAATGTTAATCATTGTGAATAAGTAGTGAAAAATTATTCTTTGATGTTTTATTTATTTTTACAAGCCAAATAATAATTTAAATAGGTATATAAAGTTAACTTCTTTTTTACATTATTTATCCACTCTTTAAACACATAAAAAAATCAAATATTAAAAAAAAGAAATAAACAAATCAAAACGTCAATTAAAATGTTAATAAGCTATTAAAACTATTAAATTCAAATATTTAAGTAAATAATAAATGTTAATAATCTCTCTAATAAATTGGATAACTAATATAACCTAATTAAAACAGTTTATTTTACACACATATAAACATCTATAATAAAGAGAATATATCTTTTTAAATTAATAAATATTTAATTATATATTTATAAAGAAAGGAAATATAAAATTTTTGTTTTTTGAAATAAAATTTGTATCTTATCTATTCTCAAATTTTAAAACACTTTGTAAACCTCTATTTATCTGTTAATGTGAGTATTAAATTTAATAAATTAAAAATACAGTTAAAACAATAATTATTTTTTTTACTCTAAAGATAGATTTTTTTGTTAATTTTGAATATCAAAAAAAATAGGTTAAATGTCAAAAATTAATATACTAGTTGTTGAAGATGAATCGATCGTTTCGAAAGATATTCAACATAGTTTAAAAAAAATAGGTTATAACGTAGTTGGTGCTGCTGCTACTGGAGATAAAGCCATTGAATTAGCTCGTTCAGAAAAACCTGATCTAGTATTAATGGATATCATGTTAAAAGGTGCTATGAATGGAATAGAAGCAGCTGAGGTTATAAAAAATGAAATGTCAATTCCGGTTATTTTTTTAACAGCCTATGCCGATGAATCTACATTAGGTAAAGCAAAAATTTCTGAACCATACGGTTATATTCTTAAGCCATTTAAAGAAATAGATTTACAAACATCTATTGAAATGGCTATTTACAAGCATAAGAAAGAACAAGATATTATTAAAGAAAGAGATTTTTTATATTCTTTAGTTGATAATAAAGAAATAACACATGAATTTATTTTTGTAAAATCTAACAGTAAACTAGTAAAAATAAACTGTAAAGATATTTGTTTCATTGAAGCATTAAAAGATTATGTTGTTATCAATACTGTAGATACTCGTTATACAATTCATTCTACAATGAAAGAAATTGAGTCTAAAATGGGCTCAGTTGATTTTTTAAGAATTCATAGATCATTTATTGTTCGTTTAGATAAAATTGTGAGTATTGAATACCCTAATTTAACATTAGAAAACGATAAGAAAAGTATTCCAATTGGAGGTTCTTTTAGAGATGATTTAAACGCTAAAATTAAGTTATTGTAAAATATTTAAATTATTATTAATAAGCTCAAATTATTATTTATATAATTTGAGCTTTTTTTTTGAAAAATTATTACTATATTAACACTTAGTATATTAACACATTTTATATTTTTACTTATGAATAAATTATTACTATTATTTATTATATTTTTTTCCAGTCATTTATTTTCTCAAAACAGTCAATATATTAAAATCATTGAAGATGATGTTTTGAAAAATGTAACAACTACAAACTTTAAAAGTTTAAAACATTCTTCTAGTATTGAAAAAACATTGGTTGAAAAATATGACAGTATAATTTATTGGTCTGGTAATACTGGATCATGGGTAAAGTATGGTAGACTCGTTCCTATAACGTATGACGGAAGTAATAACTTAACAAGTAGTATAAGGTTAACGTTTGATGGAACAAATTGGATAAATGATGAAAAAAATATTTTTACTTATGATGGAAACCATAATAAAATAGGGTCGGTTTATCAGTTATGGGATGGTGCAGCTTGGTATAATTCTATTGTTGGAACTTATACATATGATGGAAACCATAATATGTTGACTTATTTATATACGAATTGGAACGGTATCGAACTTATTAATTTATCAAAAGGTACCTATGTTTACAATGGAAGTAATAAAATAACTAGTTATATATCTGAATATTGGGATGCTGCAAACGTAGCTTGGGTAAACGATTTTAACACTACTATTTCATATGTAAATGTCGATTATATAGATGTTGAAACTTTAAAGGTATGGGACACTGGAAATTGGGTTAATAGTTCTAAAACATCTTATGCTTATGCTGCAGGATTTTTTAAATTAAATATGATAAACGAAACGTGGGATACAGGAAATAATGTATGGGTTAATGTTTATAAAGATGATTATGTTTTAGATGGATTAAATAAACTTACAGATGATATTTATTCACTTTGGTCTGTGAGTGGCGCTAATTGGGTTAATTCTGAGAAAACTACTTATTCATATATAAGCACGACTTCTAATATAGTTGATAATTTACTAAAAAAAACATGGGATGGATTATATTGGAATAATGCAACACAAGATTTTTTTACTTATAGTGGGATTTTAAGGACCCAGTTTAAAAAGCAAATAAGCAATGCTAGTGTCTGGAGTAATAAATTACTAGCAAATTATACATATGATGCAAATAGTTTAAAAACAAGTGATAAAGTTATTAATTATACAAACAATGTGTATTCATCAGGTGATAGTATACACTATTATTTTGGTACTTATGATGATGGTGCTGGTTTAATTAATTTAGATACTAAGGTTAAATCAATAATATACCCAAATCCAACGAATGATAAGATTACTATTAATAGTAAAAAAGAGGTTATATCCATTGAAATATCAAATATTGAAGGTTTAGAAATTAAAGTAGATTCTACTGTAATTAATAATAAAACAGTTCAAATGGATTTAAAAGGACTTACTTCAGGATTCTATTTTATAAAAATTGAAACAGATGAACGAGAAGAAATTATAAAAGTGATTTTAAATTAGAAATTACTAATGTTAATTAAATTACATAAAATTATTATGTACTTTTTTATATCAAAAAGGTCTATTTTTGTTATATGTGTAGTTTTAAGTATTCCTTTTAATAGTTTATCTGTTGTTTTACAATTTATTAATGGAGGTGTAAATGGAGCACTTGTTTCAGGTGTAGCAGGAAGTGTTGGAGCAATTTATCAATGGCCAAATGTTGGTACTGATGGAGGTGTAACTATAAAAGCAAAAATAGAAATAATTTCAAAATCAGGTACTGCAACCCTAACAACAATTGATGGAGCATCAACAGCTGCAGATTGGGAACCCCAAGTAGGTGGTCCGGCTTTAACTACCGGAAACTCTTGGGGTATACGTTTTCAAGTACGTTTTTATAATGCGGCAACGAATGCAGCGTATAGTATTTCATCGTTTGTTGCACAAGGAATAGATATTGATGGAGGTGGAGCAGGAGCTTTACCATTAAGAGAATATTGTACTTTTACTTCAGCTGATAGTTATACACTTGAAACCCCTACAGATTTAACAGTATCATCAGTTGCGGATGGTAGAAAATTTAGATCATCATCCAATTTATATAATGGTATTTCTATTTTACAAACACAATACATTACTTCAAATGTATATACGAATGTAAATAATTTTTACATAACTTGTGGTGTTGAAGCGGTTGCAGGGAATGTTGCTGCAGGTTCAAGACTTTTTTCAATAAATTTTAGAAATGTTGTTGTTTTTGTGACTCCAGTTGTTCATTTACCTATTAACCTTATAAGTTTTTCAGGCAATAAATTAGAGAATGAACAAATTGAATTAGATTGGTCTACAGCAACAGAAATTAATAATGATTATTTTGTAATTGAAAGATTAATTGATGAATCTAATTATTTTAGAGTTGATTCTTTAAAAGGAGCAGGAACATCTACTATTCAAAACAATTATATTTATTTAGATAGATCAAAAGATGAAATACTTTATTATCGTTTGAGGCAAGTTGATTATAATGGTAAGAGTTCCTATTCTGATATAATATCAATTGATGCAAGAATTCCTAAAAGAGAAATTTCTTATAAAGTAAATATTATGGGAGAAGAGGTGAATGATTTTTATCGGGGGTTGGTTATTATTGTTTATTCAGATGGATCTTCTTTAAAAATTATTCAATAATACGACGTACCAATTACTAATTAGGTACGTCGTAAGTAAAAAATATTTTTTATTCAACAATTAATTCTAAATCAATTTGACGTTTAGCCAAATGAACTTCATAAATTCTAACTCTAACTTTATCTCCAAAATTATATTCTCTACCAGTTGCAGCTCCTACAATTCTAAATTTTTGTTGATCAAATGAATAACGATCTCCAGGAATATCATTCATTGCAACCATTCCTTCACAATAATTTTCATCCATTTTTACAAATAAACCAAACTCTGCAATTCCTGAAATTGTTCCATTAAACTCTTCACCTATTTTATCTTGTACAAATAAAACTTGGAAGAACTTAGTAGACTCTCTT
This sequence comes from Flavobacteriales bacterium, assembly GCA_947474675.1. Classification (GTDB taxonomy): domain Bacteria; phylum Bacteroidota; class Bacteroidia; order Flavobacteriales_D; family Crocinitomicaceae; genus CAIUKX01. The sequence continues at coordinate 809 of CANJKA010000088.1, read as the reverse complement.
TCTGCATCAACAGCTTTACGTTCCATTCTTGAAATACGTTTACAAACATCTTCCAAGTCTTTTCCATACCTGTGTTTTTTTGTGGTTAATTCTTCAAAAACAATTCTATGAACCACTAAATCAGCATAACGACGAATAGGTGATGTGAAGTGTGTATAGTTTTCAAAAGCTAATCCATAATGACCAATATTTGTTGTTTCATACGTTGCTTTTGCCATAGAACGAATAGCCATCGTTTGAATCAAAGAATATTCATTTTTTAAACGAATATCACTTAGTAATTTATTGATACTTTTTGAAATTTCATCTGGATTTGTAAAATCTAATTTATATCCAAATTTATCAATGAAAACGCTGAATAAATTAATCTTAGAAAGATCTGGTTTATCGTGACATCTTGTAATAAATGGAATTGGATCTCTTCCTTTTTTTGGTTTTCCAATAAATTCAGCCACTTTTCTATTCGCAAGAAGCATGAATTCTTCTATTAGTTTATGTGCATCTTTTGAAGTTTTAATCATTACTTCAATTGGCATTCCTTTATCATCTAATAGAAATCTCATTTCTTCAGATTCAATATTCAATGCTCCGTTGTTTAAACGTTTTTTACGAAGTGTTTTCGCAATTCCATCTAAAATGTGAATTTCTTCTTGGTAATCACCGTCTTTTCCTTCTATAATTTCTTGTGCTTCTTCGTAAGAGAAACGTCTATCCGAATGAATTACTGTTTTACCATACCATTCCCCATAAACTTTACCATCCGTATCCATTTCAAAAACAGATGAAAAACTAAATTTATCTTCATGTGG